>JAKLIM010000403.1 GCA_022709605.1 Bacteroidota bacterium
GTATAGGCAAATATTGTCTCATTGATTAGATCAATGATTCTAAAACCTCAATTTTAATACAATTGAAAATATCCCAGGAATGTTTTAAATGGATCTAAATTAAAAAAAACTCCTTGGGATGTGGAAGAAATCGTAATTTCAAGATTAAATATTCTGCATATTTATAACAAAATATTTTTAATTGTAAAAAATCCAACCTTTTGATATTGAAATAAAAATTGGCTTAAATTTTATTTATAACCTTTTTAATCGTTCTCAACACTTTTTCCAACTGTTCATTTGTATGCCCTGCTGAAATAAAGCTTGCTTCGAATGCCGACGGTGATATGTAGATATTTTCTTTTAATAATTCCCGGAAAAATTTCGCAAAACGGTCGGTATCACTTCGTTTTACGTCGTCGAAATTGCGAATTTCGTCGTCGCTAAAAAAGAGTGTAAACATAGAACCAATATGATTCAATACAATGTCTTTCCTTTTGATAATGTCTTTTAATTCAGCAACAAAAACATTGCTTTTTACTTCCAAATTTGTGTAAAAATCCGGTTCGCTAAGCAGCGAAATGGTTTGAATACCCGAAGCCATTGCCACCGGATTACCCGACAATGTTCCCGCTTGATAAACAGGTCCGAGTGGAGCGAGCAAATCCATAATGTCAGCTCGTCCGCCAAAAGCTGCTGCCGGAAAACCGCCACCGATAATTTTACCAAAAGCAGATAAATCGGGTGTAATGCCAAATCTGCCCTGTGCGCCCGAAAGTCCCAAACGAAAACCGGTTATTACTTCGTCGAAAATTAATAAAGCGCCGTATTTCGTGGTAATTTCGCGTAAAGTTTTGAGAAATTCATCCGTAGGAATAACAACACCCATATTGGCCGCTACTGGTTCCAAAATTACGGCTGCAATTTCATTTCCCTGCTTTTCGAAAAGCACTTTTACGGCTTCCACATTGTTATAAGGCAGACTCAATGTATATTTTGTAAAATCGGCTGGAACGCCACTCGACGAACTTCCGGATAATTGTGCTACCCCCGAACCGGCCGAAACCAGCAAATGGTCGGCATGTCCATGATAATTTCCATCAAACTTAACAATGATATTGCGTTTGGTAAAACCACGCGCCACACGAATAGCACTCATGACAGCTTCAGTTCCGGAACTCACAAAACGCACTTTCTCTACCGAAGGAACAGCTTCTACCACTAATTTCGCTAATTGCGTTTCCTGTAAAGTAGGAATTCCGTAACTTGTACCCAATTCAATGGCTTTATTCACAGCTTGCCTTACTTGTGGGTGATTGTGCCCCAAAATAAAAACGCCCCACGAAAGACAAAAGTCGGTAAACTGATTACCATCCACATCGGTCAAGGTTGTACCATCGGCTTTGGCAATAAAAAGTGGCGCTTCGCCCACACTACGCAAAGCGCGCACCGGACTATTCACACCACCGGGAATGTAGTTGCAGGCTTCGTTATAAGCCTTTTCTGACAAAATCCTTTGCATAATACGTAATTATAAAGTTAGCTCCGGCACGTTTTATGGCCGTGAGCGATTCCAAAAATCCCTGTTCTTCGTTGATTAAACCAACTTCTGCACCATTTTTCAGTAAAGCATATTCGCCCGAAACCTGATAAGCTACCAGTGGTACTTCGGGAAAAGTCACACTTGCCCGCTGAATAATATCGAGATACGTTTGCGCCGGTTTCACCATTACCCATTCAGCACCTTCTTCGATATCTGCCTGAATTTCTTCAATTCCCTGTTGGCTTGTACGGTAATCCATTTGATACGATTTGCGGTCGCCAAAGCTGGGTGCTGAACCTGCTGCATCTCGAAATGGTCCGTAAAAGTTCGAGGAATATTTTGCCGAATAAGCCAGCACTTTTGTTGTTAAATTTTGTTGTTTTAAAATTGCTTTCAATGCCTGAATTTGTCCATCCATCATGGCCGATGGCGCTACAAAATCGGCTCCGGCCTGTGCATGCACCAACGCAATTTTTGCCAGCAAAGGCAAAGTACTATCATTATCAACCGTTTGTTCTTTCAGTAATCCACAATGACCATGCGAAGTATATTCGCATAAACACACATCTGTAAAAACAATAAGATTTGGAAATTGTTTTTTGATAGCGCGTACAGCCCTACAAACCAATGAATTCGGGTCGTAACCAGCCGAACCAACTTCGTCTTTCAAATCATCAGTTATAACTCCAAAAAGTAAAATTTTATCGATGCCCAACGCAATTGTTTCCTTTAAATCAATCAAAAGCTGATCGATTGAAAAACGCGAAATACCTTTCAGTGTTTTGATGGGTTGTACCTCGTTTTCTCCATCCACAATAAAGTAAGGGTAAATAAAATCTGTCACCGAAACTCGTACATCGGCATATTTATCGCGCGTAGCGGCATCTGTTCTATATTGTCTAAATCTTTTCATCTTTTTAATTTGAAAATTTGAAATTGTGCTAATTTAAAAATGTAAATTCACTAATTTTAAAATTAACACATTTTCAAATTATTGAATTGTTTTTCCGTTTCTTTTCCTCTAAAAATATAATTTTTCCCTTCGGGGAATTTTCCGTACAATCGTAAAAAGTTCGTTACGCACGAAGGCGACGAAAACACGATATTCGGAATGTTTGATAAGTCGAGTGGTTTCAAATTTTCAGGATATGTATTGTGATACACACTTACCGGAGTAACTTCCCAACCCAGTTTTCGCAACCCTTCGGGCAATACCGGCAATCCAATGTCCGAACGTGGAATAAGGACACTACCAACCGGTAAATTATTGGTTTCAAAGTCTTTTAGCAATCCCACCGACGATTCTTCTGTGGCTTGAATTTCAGGAATAATTCCATGTAATTTCAGTTCTGCTGAAGTAATACTACCAACAGAAGCAATTTTTAAACCTGATAAAATCCGCGAATCTTTGCCCGATTTTTCGAGTGCTTCGAAAAAGAAATTGACCGTGTAGCGGCTCGTAAAAAACAACCAATCGTAATTATCAAGTCGGTTTATTTCTGTCTCCAAAGGCTTGTTTGGCCAAATAGCTTCAATATTTATCAGCGGTTGATGAATCACATTTCCAATTTGCTCGTAATGTTCTTTTTGTGTACCAGTAACCAAATAATTAGGCTTTACAACCGCTTGTTCCGCATTATTTCGCAAAGACACCACTTCGCCCACCACAATAATAATTGGAGTTGGATATTTTGTGTTATTTGCAGATAACTCAGCCAGTGTAGTAAAAAATTCCTTTTGATCGGGGCGTGAAACATTGTAAACCAACATAACAGGCGTTTTCGGATTTCG
>JAKLIM010000404.1 GCA_022709605.1 Bacteroidota bacterium
TTGTTTATCAAGTCAAAGATACAATTTTTTGAAAGCAAATCACAACTTTGAGTTTAAAAATGCCTTCCCATTTATCGTTGTTTATCAAGTCAAAGATACAATTTTTTGAAAGCAAATCACAACATTAAACCTACGGTGGAGATAAGTTCATGAGTTGTTTATCAAGTCAAAGATACAATTTTTTGAAAGCAAATCACAACTAGCTACTAATGAAAAGTATGGGTTGAAGAGTTGTTTATCAAGTCAAAGATACAATTTTTTGAAAGCAAATCACAACTGCATACGGTGCAACTTCGCCCTGAGCATCGTTGTTTATCAAGTCAAAGATACAATTTTTTGAAAGCAAATCACAACTGCACAAAAAGAACTGGATCTGAAAAAGAAGTTGTTTATTAAGTCAAAGATACAACCCGATAGCTATCGGGATTGAAAGCAAATCACAACATTAAACCCATTGGCAAGGTTCGACAGGGGTTGTTTATCAAGTCAAAGTCAAATCCCGAAATTGATCTGGATTGAACTTGCCCGACGTCAGGCGGGAGCAAATCACAACCTACCCGATTATAATGAATATATTTAAACGTTGTTTATTATGTCAAAAATAAAATTGTCATATATAATTGAATTTAAATATCTTATTTTCTGAACAAAGTTCGTACCTGTTTATAAATTATTTTGAAAAAACTCGAAAATCTTACGAGTTACATAATTATCGCCAAGATTATGAGTATAACCGGGTAGGTAAAGTTGTTCGAAATCTTTGTTTGCTTTTACCAATGCATTCACTACTTGTAAGCTGGAGGCAGGATCTACATTATCATCCAATTCGCCATTAACAATCAGCAGCTTACCTTTTAATTTATAGGAATTGTCAACATTGGACGATTTTGAATAGGAGTCATCCACAGGATATCCCATCCATTGTTCGTTCCACCAGATTTTATCCATACGGTTATCATGGCAACCGCACAGCGAAACGGCCACTTTATAAAAATTGTTGTAATGAAGTAAAGCCGAAAGGGCACTCTGTCCACCTGCCGAATAGCCATAAATACCCACTCTGTTAATATCCAGGTAGTTGTATTTTTCTGCCGCAGCTTTTATCCAGAGAATACGGTCTTCGAAACCACTATCTTTGATGTTTTTCCAGCATACATCATGAAATGATTTGGAACGGTTAGCAGTTCCCATACCATCTATTGCAACGACAATAAAGCCCATCTCCAGCAATTTAGAGAAACGGTTATACGCGTAAAAATTCTTTTCAACAAATGAATCATGGGGTCCGGCATAAATATACTCAACGATGGGATATTTTTTATGGGGATTAAAATTCGAGGGTCGATAAATAGTTCCCCAGATATCGGTTAAACCATCACGTCCTTTGGCTTTGAAAGGCTCAGGCATGGTCCATTTCGATTTCAATAAAGCTGTAATGTCGGCCTTTTCCAATAACATTGTTTCGTTCGGCGCAGCAATTGAGCGCAGCCTGGAAGCAGGCGCTACATCGGGGCGGGAATAATTATCTACAAAATGCTTGAAATCGGGGCTGAAAGTTGTTTTGTGATTGGCATTTTCTGGTGTTAAATCAATCAATACATCTGTGCCCATGTCCAACTTATAAACATGAAGGTTATAGGGATCTTCGCCCGCATTTTTACCACTTCCTAAAAACAAAATGTAATTTTCAACTTCATTTACCTGCAGTACTTCGCGCACTACCCATACACCTTTTGTGAGTTGTTTCAGTACCTTGCCATTTTGTGCATCCACAAGATACAAATGCCTCCAATTATCGCGCTCCGACGACCAGATAAGTGTTTTATTATCGGCATTATAGTGAATAAAATTCTTGCCATAATGGATAAAAGTAGTGCTTCGTTCGTCTACTAAGATGGTTGTATTCCCTGTTGTAGCATCAACCTTAACCACCTGATAAACCTGATGTCCACGTTGATTAAATTCAAAGGTAAAAGACTGAGAATCTTTGTACCATGTTCCAAAACTGAGGTTAAATTGGTTATCGAAGGGCGAAGTGATAATGTCTGTTTTTGTACCCGAGCTAATATCAAACAAAGCCGGACGAGCAACAGGCAACACATCACCCGGTTTATTGTAGTCGCGCCATTGTAATATGGGTTGTTTTTGGGATTTTGGCGAAGACTCTAATAATGGAATTTTGCGAATCGGGTTCTGTATTTCTTTAATGGCAGCAATTTTCTGTGAGTTGGGCGACCAGTAAACATCAGTGTATTTATCGGCTTCGGAGCCATCAAAACTCAGTTGCTTTTCGACCTGACTCTCCGGATTCTTAATCCATATATTATTATCACGAATGCTGGATTCCCATTTTTTATCCGGCGATAGGTTTCTCTTTTCTTTTTTATGATTCGGTGTTTTCACCTTCGCACTGTCAAATTGCACCTTACTGATTTGAACTTTTGATTTTGAAAAAATGTCCACCTTTTTGTATGTTATCACATCATTGTTAACAGCATACAAAACGGTTGAATTATCTACCCAAAACGGATTTGTAAGATTGTGTTTTACCAATCGTGAAATATTTGATAGTGAATCTAAGTCAGCATATTTCACCTGATGCATTTTGGCATGAACACTCAGGAGACTAAAAAGAGAGACAAAAACAAAGATTTTTCTTATGCAAAAGTACTTTTTCAAAATATAATGGTTGATTTGATTCGTTCAAGTTTTTTATCAAGTCAAAGATACAAATAATTTTTTGACCTGCCTGCGATACGCAAAAGCAAATCTCAACCCATATATTGTTGGTTGGTCTTTAAGCTAAGTTGTTTAACAAATCAAAATCATATCCTACCAATTCTATAAACAGAATTGAATAGCTTAAAAAAATATATAATATTCATTATCAATCTGTTATTAATCTTGTCAAACCCAATATTAACTTCAGGAAGTTTTTCAAAACATTGAACCTGCTTTCGCAGGTTCAAATCGTAATTTTATTTCCAGAAAAGGGCTTTCATATTATTTTTCGGATTCCCATCCGGAATTGTTCTAATATACCTTCCATCGACCTGTTGAAAATGTTCCAATGTCATCCAACCATCTTTCATTAATTTTGCCAGGTCGGGAATAGCATAATTTCGACCGGCAGTAGTTCTACACAAAATAAACTTCTGTGACCTTTTTGAATAACTGGCATCAGCTAAATCGTCCGATTTTGGAAGTATAAAAACCTGGGTTAAGAATAACATCGAACCGTCATCTTCTATTTTGTATGTATCGGGATAAATGGCTACAGGAAATC
>JAKLIM010000405.1 GCA_022709605.1 Bacteroidota bacterium
TTATTTTCTTTAATATCAGTATAGATATTTGAAAACTCTTTTGCCGCGAATGTAAGTTCAAATGTACCCGGTACATGAACTACATTAATATTTGAACGTTTTACGCCGTTATCTACTAATGTGTCGATTGCGCCTTGTAATAAGGTATGAGTTATTTTTGGATTCCAGTCGGCCACAGCAATAGCATATTGTTGATTGCTAACCATTTCTTTGTCAGGCATTACATCCTGATCGTACTCCGAAAGATTTTGATATTGGGTTGCCATAGTATGTATAAATGGAATTTTAATCCGTTATTTATGTGTAAATATTAAAAAAAGCTACCTCTATCGAAGCAGCTTTTATTTATTTATTATCGATGCAGTTATTTTTGTAAACGTGCAATGTATTTGTCAATATCAGATGCTTCTACACTTTTCGAATAATCGTCTTTTATTTTGGTATAAAGTTTCAGTGCTTTTTCAGGTTCTTTCAACGATTCGTATGCTACACCAGCTTTTTTCAAATAAACAGGACTCAGTACATCATTGTTTTTGTCGGCTGCTTTTTCAAAATAGTCAACTGCTTTTTTTGTTTGTCCAAGCTCTACATAGCAATCTCCAATTAAACCAATTACTGAAGTGGTGAAATATTCATCTTCGCCATCAAACTGCGAAAGATATTTAATTGCATTGTCGTATTGTCCTAATTTATAATAACATATACCTGTGTAGGCAGCAGCCAGATTGCCTGACGCGGTTACTCCATATTCTGATACAATTTCTTTGAAACCGATAAATTCATTTGCTTTACCATTCAAAGCAATTCTAAACGAGTCTGTTTCAAAATAAGTCTGTGCTTTATACATTTCATTTTCAGCATCAACTTCGCGTGGTTTCAAATAAAAATTGCGAAATGCAAGAATAATTATAACCACTAATACTACAGCACCAACTGTATATAATATCTGTTTCTGGTATTTTTCAATAAAAGCTTCAGATGTTGTTAGAGCATGTTCAACATTTTCTAATTCATCGTGTTTTTTTTCATTTTTCGACATAAATCTCAATATTTTTTTTGATTCTTTAAATATCTGTTTTATAAAGCGACGCAAAAGTATGAATTTTCTTTCAAATATCGAAATTTTACTGCTTGTTTTTTTTCTTATGCAACGATAAAATTATTAAATATTTACTTTGTTCGATTTATTCGTTTTTAACTATAAATATTACGACTCAGACGGATATTATTTTAATAAATGTGTTATATTTGCATCAACTAAAGAATAAACCGCTTTGTTTAGAGATTGGAAAACTCAACATAAATTATTAAACGAGTGATGGAAGTTTTTAATGGCGGGCTGCACCTTCGGGTATTCCGATTAGTCGGAACGGCAGATTACAAAAGAAACTGACAGCTTAAATCCTGATTACAGGAGTTTTCTCAACAAATAACAAAGCGGTTTTTTTGTGCCCTTATTTCTCGTTTTTTTTTCTCACCAAAATCATTCTGATCATTTTATTTTCCCTTTTCAATTAAAATGAATTTTCCTTCCTATATTTTTTGTATTTTTGTCATATAAAATTGTAAAAATATGAAGAAAAATATTTCGATTGCATTCCTTTCCCTAATTTCTCTTCCCCTTATAGCACAAAGTACTTCAACATCATTGGATGAAAAAGCAGACAGTTTCTTCAAACCTATCGTTTCAGTTCTTGACAAAATATTGTTTTGGGATCCTTTTGCAGCTGTAGGTGTTGATTTAGGTACAAAAGTTCCTATTATAATAATATGGCTCATTTTCGGAGCTGTTTTTTTTACATTTTATTTCAAATTTATTAATTTCCGGGGTTTCAAACATGCTATTCAATTAGTTACCGGCGTTTTTGATAAAGAGGATCATGAGGGTGAAATATCACATTTTCAGGCTATTGCAACGGCTTGCGCATCCACAGTTGGTTTGGGAAATATTGCAGGTGTTGCAGTGGCCATTTCGTTGGGTGGTCCCGGTGCTACTTTTTGGTTGATTGTAGCAGGATTATTGGGTATGACTTCAAAATTTACAGAATGTACTTTAGGGGTAAAATACAGAAAAATTAATGCTGACAATACTGTATCGGGCGGTCCCATGTATTATTTACGGGATGGTTTAGCCAAAAAGGGCTTAAAAAAAACAGGCGCGATATTGGCTGTTATATTTGCAGTTTTTGCCACCATTGGTGCTTTTGGAATTGGAAATATGTTTCAGTCCAATCAGGTTGTAGCACAGGCAGTTGTAACTTTCCCTTTTCTAGTGGAATATAAAATCTGGATTGGATTACTTATTGCTTTTTTTGTAGGAATTGTTATTATTGGAGGTATCAAGGGCATTGCCAACGTGAATGATAAACTTTTTCCGATCATGGCAATTCTTTATATTGTATCATGCCTTGTAATTATTGGTGTAAATTATACCCATTTAGGCGAAACAGTTGTTCTGATTTTCAAAGGAGCATTTACTCCCGATGCTGCCAAAGGTGGTTTTGTAGGCGTTATGATTATGGGTTTTCGCAGGGCAGCATTTTCTAACGAAGCAGGAATTGGTTCGGCGGCTATTGCTCACTCAACGGTAAAAACACAAAAGCCTGTTACAGAAGGATTTGTTTCACTACTGGAACCATTTATTGATACCGTCGTTATTTGTACGATGACAGCTTTTGTTATTATCATTACAGGATTGTATACTAATCCGGATAATCTGGCCGGAACGCAACTTACTTCTGCTGCGTTTTCGACTGTTTCAAGCTGGTTTCCGTATTTAATGTTGCCAATTATTTTCTTGTTTGCGTATACTACCATCATTTCGTGGTCGTATTATGGTGTAAAAAGTTTCGATTTTTTAGTTGGTAATTTCACCGAAAAGCACATTGGGAAACGAATTTATGCAACCCGTATTTATCAGATTTTCTTTCTGATATTCACAATGTTGGGATCAGTATTAAGTCTCAATTCGGTGGTTGATTTTTCGGATATGCTGGTGCTTTCTATGGCCGTACCAAACATTATTGGGTTGTTGATTTTAGCGCCTGAAGTGAAACAGGAGCTAAATGAATACCTGATTTGGATTAAAACTCAAACGCCGAATAAAAAAGTCAAAACTCAGAAATAAATTTTCAGTTTTATTAATTATTGGCACATGATGTGGGTATTATGTAACACATAATATTTATTGATATGTTTCCAAATACCGCAGGATTATTGGTTTATAAGGGACAAGCGACTTCCCAGTCGCTTGATGAC
>JAKLIM010000406.1 GCA_022709605.1 Bacteroidota bacterium
CACCTCTCCTACTTCAGGGATTTCAATATTAGTATATCCTTCAGTCAGAAGTTGATTACGATAAGATTCCTGAACTGAATATTCACCATGAACCAGAAATGTTTTTTTGATCTCTGCTTTATTCTGACAACTCAGGAATGAAATCATTTCTTTATAATCGCCATGACCTGAAAATGCTTCAATTTTAGTAATATGAGCATTAACTTCATGAATTTCGCCAAAAATGGAAATAAAACGAAGACCAGGCTCTTGTATGCGAGCTCCTAATGAAGTTGGCGAACAATATCCAACCATTAAAATTGTATTGCGCCAATTGGATATATTATTGGCAATGTGATGTTTAATACGTCCTGCTTCGGCCATTCCTGACGAAGAAATGATAATACAGGGATTCTCATGTGCGTTCAGAGCTTTCGATTCGTCCACATTTTTGATGTAATGCAATGAGTTGAATCCAAACGGATCAGGATCAGTTTTAAGCACCTTTTTCACGTCATCATTCATGTACTCGGTATGCATTTTGAAAACTTCGGTAGCATTTACACTCAACGGACTATCAACAAATATATCAATTTTTGGCAGACGTCCCTGATTATAAAGGTTGTTTAGTACAAAAACTATTTCCTGAGTTCTACCTATCGAAAAGGATGGTATGATGAGTTTACCGCCTTTACGAACGCATGTTTCTTCAACAATATTAAACAAATCCTCTTCACTTTCATTTTCGGTTGAATGAAGTCGGTCGCCATACGTTGATTCCGTTATCAGGTAATCACATTGCGGAAACGCAGTGGGTGCTTTTAAAATACGATTTCGCGGACGACCAATATCACCGGTATATGCAAGTCGCTTTTTCTGTCCATTCTCAGTAATTTCGAGGTTAACAACCGCACTACCCAACATGTGGCCTGTATTGGTGAACTTTACATTAATTTTATCATTGATATTGAACCGACGATCGTAACCTAAACCAATAAAAAGTTTCATGCAATTTTCAGCATCTTCCTCAGTATAAAGCGGATCAATCGGTTTCAGGCCTTGTTTGGTTCTTTTTTTATTGAACCATTTAATATCAAGTTCCTGTATATGAGCACTATCAGCTAACATAACGGAGCATAAATCGCGTGTAGCATTGGTACTGATTATTGAACCTCTGAACCCGAGACGGTACATGTATGGAATTAATCCGGTATGATCAATATGTGCGTGAGAAAGTATGAGATGATCAATTTCCGACGGGTCGAAATTCAGATTCCTGTTGAGTGTATCTGTTTCGAGGCCTTTACCCTGAAACATTCCACAATCCAAAAGTATTTTTTTACCGTCATCAGTAATAATAAGATGTTTACTGCCAGTCACTTCGCGTGCAGCACCTATAAATTTGACTTTCATTGTTTTATGTATTTGGTTATTTAAAATTAAATTATTTTCCAAAACTATATATTTCGAACAGAATAAACTAATTAATATACAACTTTTTTGTTTTTTGGTTAAATATTTAAATGAATTAAAAAAATGCAATATTTTTCAATAATAATACATATATAAGTCATTGATATTGTGTGTTTTATTATTATTTATCTAAATTTTGCAATCTCTACATTGCAAAATGAAATAATTATTGTAATTTTGCGATAAAATTTCGTGAATGGAAGCGTTTTATAAAACTCACACCTATTTAGTTGAACACGTTCAATCGCCGGTACGTCGGCAGTTGATGGACGAGATAGACTGGACGCACCGCCTGATAGGAATAAAAGGCAGTCGTGGTGTGGGAAAAACCACCTTTTTGCTTCAGTATGCAAAAGAAAATTTTGGCACCGACCGAAGTTGTTTATACATTAATTTCAACAATTTTTATTTTACACAGCACACACTTGTAGAGTTTGTTGCCGGATTTTGCAATCAGGGAGGTAAAACATTGTTGATTGACCAAACATTTAAATACGAAAACTGGTCGAAAGAATTACGTGAATGTTACGATCGTTTTCCTCAATTGCATATTGTATTTTCGGGTTCATCGGTCATGCGACTTATAGAGGAAAACACTGATATACAAGACATTGTGGTTTCATATAATCTTCGGGGTTTTTCGTTTCGTGAATTTATAAATCTCGAAACAGCTAATGCACTTAAATCCTATACACTCGACGAAATAATTCAAAATCATGTGCAAATTGCAAAAAATATATGCAAGACAGTAAATCCATTGGATTATATTGTTCCTTACATGAATCATGGTTTTTATCCATTTTACCTGGAGAACAGAAATTTCTCGGAAAATCTGTTGAAAACAATGAATATGATGCTCGAAGTGGATATATTATTGATAAAACAAATTGAATTAAAATATCTTTCGAAAATAAGAAAACTACTGTATATATTAATGCATAATGCACCAGCCGGACCGAATGTAAGTCAGTTAAGCACCGAAATTGAAACTTCGCGCGCTACTATAATGAACTACATTAAATACTTACAAGACGCCAGGTTGATCAATTTGCTATATTCCGAAGGAGAATCGTTTCCGAAAAAGCCGAAACAAATTTATGTGCAAAATACAAATTTGTTTCATGTTTTGATTCCCGAAAAAATTGACAAGGATGCTGAACGTAAAACATTTTTTTACAATGCTTTACATGCAAAACATAAAGTAAATATCAGTAAATATCAAAATGATTTTTGTATTGACGGGAAACTGCATTTCAAATGCGAAAACTCGAAACAACATAAATATAGCAACAAAACATTTTATGCGGTGGATGATATTGAAATTGGATCGAAAAACGAAATTCCTTTGTGGTTATTTGGGTTTCTGTATTAGAAAGCCACGCTTAATTTTAAAATGTAAGAAAGTAAGAAAGTAAGAATCCCGAAAGCTTTCGGGAGTAATTAAGAAAATAAGAAAATAACAATACATACCTCTATTCTCCGTCAACTGACGGATTAATGGTTATTCATACAAATAAAAAACAATTATAATAACTTGCCTCTGTTGCGCTCCCGAAGTGTCGGGAAAGGATTAGGGGTCTAACAAAATTTCAAAATGGCTAAGACAAAAAAATTTTTAACCTGTGATGGAAATCAGGCTGCTGCGCATATAGCTTATATGTTCAGCGAAGTGGCTGCTATCTATCCAATTACGCCTTCGTCAACAATGGCAGAATATGTTGACGAATGGGCTGCAACCGGTCGCAAAAACATGTTTGGCGAAAAGGTACAAGTTCAGGAAATGCAATCGGAAGCAGGAG
>JAKLIM010000407.1 GCA_022709605.1 Bacteroidota bacterium
CGAAGATCAAATCAACGCTGTGGTGGCTCAAATTGCTGCTGAAGTGGGCGAAATTGATATTTTGGTGAACAATGCGGGAATTATCAAACGCATCCCGATGCACGAAATGAGTGCAGCCGAATTCCGTCAGGTAATTGAAATTGACCTGAATGGCCCTTTTATTTGTGCCAAAGCAGTTATTCCATCGATGATGAAAAGAGGTTCGGGTAAAATTATCAATATTTGCTCCATGATGAGTGAATTAGGCCGCGAAACTGTTGCAGCGTATGCCGCGGCTAAAGGTGGTTTGAAAATGTTGACCAAAAACATTGCTTCTGAATATGGTGAATTCAATATTCAGTGCAACGGCTTAGGCCCCGGTTATATTGCAACTCCGCAAACAGCGCCTTTGCGCGAACTTCAGGCTGATGGCTCACGTCATCCATTTGATCAGTTTATTATTGCCAAAACACCGGCTGCCCGTTGGGGAAATCCCGAAGATTTAGTTGGTCCGGCAGTATTCCTTGCTTCGCCGGCTTCCGACTTCGTAAACGGACATGTGCTTTATGTTGATGGTGGTATTTTGGCATATATAGGTAAACAACCGAAATAATTTACAATTTACACATTTACGATTTACAATTGGTTGAATATGAGAAAATTTGAATTATTAATAGCTTCACTCCTACTCGTTTCCGGGCTTTTTGCTCAAAAATCGATTGTGGTTACCAACAGTTCTGCTTTGGATAGAAAAGGTGAAATGGTTGAAGTAAAAACCTGTTGCAAGAAAAGCTGCATTGTCACAAAATCAGTGGTTTTGAAAAACGAAAAAGGAGATGAAATTCCTTATCAATTGATTTACAACGATAAAAATGTGGTAAAAGGTTTGATTTTTCAGGCAGATGTAAAAGCAAAATCAACTGCAACATACTCAATTATCGAGGGTAAGCCGGCAATTGTAAAAGCAAGAACTTTCGGCAGGTTTATTCCGGAACGCAAAGATGATTTTGCCTGGGAAAATGATTTTGCGGCTTATCGTATGTACGGTCCTGCTTTGGCCAAAGAAAATCCGAGCAACGGTGTTGACTATTGGGCAAAAAAAACCGACGAACTAATTGTAGATGAATTCTATAACGGTGAATTAAAACAAGGACTTTCGTACCATCGCGATCGTGGTCATGGGTTGGATTTTTACAAAGTGGGTCATACCTTGGGATGTGGTGGAATTGCACCTTATGCTTCCGATTCGTTGTGGGTAGGGAATCATTACAATTCGTACAAAGTGCTCGAAAATGGACCATTACGCACTGTTTTTACACTGACTTATGATTCGGTAAAAGTTGGAAACGAATTTTACAAACAAACAATTACGATTAAAGCTACGGCGGGTTCATTGTTGAACAAAGCAGTGGTTACTTATACCGGGAAAGCGCAGAAAATGCAATTAGCTACCGGAATTTTCCTACACGATGGTAAAGGAAATCTGGTTAGCCACCTGAAATCAACAAAAAACAACAGTAAACCTACTTCACGCATCGGTTATGCCGAAGAAGCCATTTCTGAGTTCAAAGAACCTTCAGGACGCAATTATGTGGGTGTTGTTGTAAGTTCGAACGGTAACATTCAACTCAGGAAAAAGGGAATTCACGCCATGCTATTATCCGATTATAGTGTTGGAAAATCATTCACCTATTATTTTGGTGGTGGATGGAATAACTGGAAATTTCCGACTGACAATGATTGGTTTAATACATTAGAAGAATACTCGATAAAAGTAAGCAATCCATTGAAAGTGAAATTGAAATAATTTTTTTATTTAAACGTTTTAATAAATCCCTGTTTTCAAATGAAGGCAGGGATTTGTTTTTTCATTCAGGGAAAAAATGTACTTTTGTGTTCTAAACTTTGACCTCACCCCCAACCCCTCTCCTTGAGGAGAGGGGAGCAGGTCACTACAAGTAGAAAAGTCATCGTATCCTTGTATATATTTGATATTATATCATTTATACATACGAAAGTTGAGTTTGTAATTGTAAATCGTAAATATCCAAATTGTAAATAAAATAAATGATTATACTTCATATTGAAACTTCCACCAATGTTTGTTCCATAGCCTTGAGCGAAGGTACAACCTGCATTTTTTCGAAATCGAATGACGATGGAATGAATCATGCCACATTGCTTAGCCCTTTTATAGCAGAGGCTTCTGATTTTATTAAGAGCCGGAATAAAAAAATTGATGCTATTGCAGTAAGTTCAGGACCGGGTTCATATACCGGTTTGCGGATTGGAGTTTCTACCGCAAAAGGATTGTGTTACGGACTCGATATTCCGTTGATAGCAATTAGCACACTGGAAATTATGGCTATTCAGGCTTTATCAAAGGTTGAAAAAGACCAAAATGCATTGTTTTGTCCGATGATAGATGCCCGCAGAATGGAAGTTTACACGGCAATTTATAATTCAAAAGGAGAAATTCAAAAAGAGATTTCAGCCGAGATTATCAATGAAGATTCGTACAGCGAATATCTTGAGAATCAAACTGTTTATTTTTTTGGAAATGGTTCGGACAAATGCAAAGAAACAATCACGCACCCAAATGCACGTTTCATTCCCAATATCGTACCATTGGCCGAAAATATGATTGAACTGGCAAAAAAATCATTTGATACTCAAAAGTTTGAAGATGTAGCCTATTTTGAACCGTTTTATTTGAAAGAATTTCAGGCAACTACACCGAAAAAAATGTGATATTAACCAACATATTTATTCTTCAGAATGCATCACCATAGTAAAGAATCAGTTCGGAGCTAAAGGATCGTCGGGTTCAAAATATGAAAGTGCTCATACATATTGGCGGTTTTTCTTACTAATATTATTTATCTAAAAGCCAGTCTATTACATTTATTTTTTTTATGCCATTAATAATAAGATTGTCGTAATCAAGAGTCAAAAGATATTTTGGATAGTTGTCTCGTATGTTTCTAAATGACGAAATTTCGCGTTCAAAGGTTTTTTCGTCATTAACTGTGTACGCCACTTGATAATACTCTCGCTCATTGTTGGCTTTTTGAACTATAAAATCAACCTCTTTATCACCATTTTTGCCAACAAAAACTTTTCCTCCACGCCTCAAAAGTTCCAAATAAACTACATTTTCTAATTTATGCCCCAAATCAGCATCGTATTTATTGGTTTGAGTGATATTTTTCAAACCTAAATCTACCATATAATATTTTTCAT
>JAKLIM010000408.1 GCA_022709605.1 Bacteroidota bacterium
CTTAATCAAACAGAATTGAACGGTACGATAAAGTCTTATATAACTAAATCCGGAAAACAAGCTGTTTCAATAGCGCAGCTTAATTACAATCTTAACGAGTTTAAAAAGTATCAAAGCGAAGATGTGAAAACTATCAAAGATTTAGGGTTGAAGTTGAAACAGGTTGAAACAATGATAAAGGTTGGAATCACAACAGTTATCCGGGATACATTAATAATGAGGGATACGGTAATTATAGATGATACAGTAAGTATTTTTCGAAAAAAAGATAATTATATTGATCTGACAGGTGTCGTGAGGCATGATACCGTATTACTTGATTTTATGCACAATGATACGATTTCAAACATCGCACATTGGACATACAAGAAATGGTTTATTTTCAAGTGCAAAACAGACGTTATACAGCTTGAGAGTGTAAACAAAAGCCCTTATTCGAAAATTAATTGGAATCAATTTATAAAAATAAAGAAGTAAATATTTGTCCTTTTAAATAGGTTTTTTTCGACGGATATTTGCATTCATTCTTTTATTAAAATGTATAATTAAATTATTATTCACATGAAAAAAATTTTAGTTTTAGCTTTATTCGGCTTGCTGTTCGCTGTAACGACTACAGCCGGAAATGTTGGGAATTATTTTCCTGATGTGGGCATTGAACAGGTAGTCATGTTTGTACAGCCCGTATCCAATTTTCAGGTAGAAACCTACGTGGTTGATCTACCGGTATTTGTTTCAGGTATTTTCCTGCCGGAAAACACAACAACAGTAGTCAAAACATTTGATTCGGATTCGTGGAGGAATCCGGACTGGGGTCCAAGCCTGGCGATAATGTGTAATGCGAATTTAATGAAGTCCAAAGATGGTTACACTGTTCAAAAAATACCAATACTGACATATAGATGTAATTGGGAAAACCGAACGATACATAATTACAATATAAATTATAGTTACGGATTACGAATTTAGGTTTTGTTTATTTTCATAGATTTTTTTTAAAGTTATTTATTTTTCCTGCCCTGGCTTGTGATAAGTCGGGGCAGTTTTTTTGTTTTTTGTGGTTATTTTGTCCTTTTACCCCTGCTTTTAAGTGCCGAAATTTGTATAAAAAATTTCGATATGCAGGACTCAACTCCCACTTTGATTACTCCGGAACAGTTCAATACCAAGGTACGTGGCTGGACGATATCGGTACGGCAGCGCATGGCTGCGAATGCACCCAAATCTACAGGAGCTGACTCAAGATACAGAACAGCGCCAAAACTGGCGGCTTCGCTCACACATATTATAAATAAAATAGACGATATAAGTACCCGAATAAAATATCAGTTTCAGCGACATGGTGTATTTATACATTACGGCGTTGGTCGTGGATATATACGGCAGGGTGGGGTCGTAGTGCGCAGTTCACGATCACGAACCTCAGGCATAAACCGACGTCCGGACGATTGGTTTGATGTGGAGATCCGAAATAATATGGAGGAACTTGCCGAAATAGCTCAGGAATTCTATGGAGACTGGGCACTGGAGGATATGTTATCGAAAATAGAAAAATTCACCATTCAACGTAAAGTATAATTATGGCTGATAAAATTGCCAAACGTGGCGTGTCGATTTTTATCGACGGTAAAGAAGTAAAAAATTCGGTTGGAGGTATTGTTTCTGAAATGCGAAAGCTGGAAGCTCAACAAAAGAAAATGATTATCGGTAGCGATGAGTATGTGGCTCATGCTAAAAAAATAGCCTACCTTAAATCGTTGCATAAAGAACACAGTCAAAATCAAAAATAAAGTGCGAAGCAATATGAAAATATGAGCGATGCTGCAGATAAATCTTCTAAAAAAACAGAAGGTGGATTCTCACGTATGGCCAATGGATTTAATAAATACTTTGCGATATTTACTGCAGGTTTTGCAGCTATCACCGGTGTGACTTTAGGCTTGAAAAAGTTTATGGATATGCGTAACGAAGTGGAAGACTCTCAAGCCAACCTCAAAGCACTTACCGGACTTGGAGAAAATGACATTAAATGGTTAAGAGATTATGCTAAAGAATTATCGACCACTACTACTGAAGCCGGTATACGTATAACCGCCAGTGCTAAAGAAATAATGGACGGATTTACAACTATTGGAAGTAAACGTCCGGAATTGCTCAAGAATAAAGAAGCGATGGCTGCCGTAACCAAAGAAGCGCTCACCCTGGCAGCTGCAGGAAAAATGGAAGTTGCTACTGCATTTGATGTGGTAACTGCTTCGATGAATCAGTTTAACCACAAAGCTGAAGACTCAAACAGAATAATTAATGTAATAGCAGCCGGTTCGCTCGAGGGATCGGCGGAAGCTGACAGCTTAGCCGGTTCGCTAAAAAACGTGGGAACTGTGGCCAATGGTAGTAATATGTCGCTTGAAGATACTATTGCCATGCTGGAAGTACTAGCAAGTAAACAATTACTGGGCGAAGAAGCCGGTACAAAACTCAGGGGAGCATTGCTCAAGATGAAAGATGCCGGGGTAGGTTATGTAAGCGGAGCATTTAATGTGCGTGATGCCATTATTGAAATCAATGATCAGATGGCAAAAAAGACAAGTGCTGCGCAACGCGATGCTTTGCTGCAAAAAGTATTTGGAGCCGAAAATATTACTGCAGGTCAGATATTACTTGAAAACGTAGATGCTTATGATAAACTGAGAGTAGCAGTAACAGGCACTAATGTAGCAACTACACAAGCTATAATTCAAACAGATACAGTTTCGGCACGTATGGCACAATCAAAAAACAGATTTGCTGAACTTGGGATGGAACTTGTTCAGGATCTAAATCCTGCCATGTTGAAAGCTACTGATTTTGGAAATTTATTTTTGAAAATGCTGGTCAATTTACCTGCATTTATCCGTGAAAACAAAATTGGTATTATTGGATTTGTTGCCGCACTAACTGCTTATTTAATTGCGATTAATGCATCAAATATTGCCACTAAAACAAAGGTAGTATTATCAGGAATTGACAGAGTAGCTGATTATGCAAAGATAGCAGCTCTGCGCATTAAGATTATGCTTACCGGACAGGCTACAATTGCAGAATTGAGACTGGTGGCAGCCCAACGGGCGTTAAATGCCAGCATGATGATTAATATATATGCTGCAGCAGCTGTGGCTATTGCTGCTATTGGTGTTGCTGTGTACAAACTTGCAACCCGCACTACCGACGGTCAAAAAGCA
>JAKLIM010000409.1 GCA_022709605.1 Bacteroidota bacterium
GTATCCTGTTGTTCTTTGTTCCCGAAACCCTCGTTATTTGGCGTTAATTCACAACGATACAAAAGCTCTTTCAATTCTTAGTAAAATAAATGGTGTTGAAAAAGCAGGTGCAATACTTGCTGAAATAAAAGAAACTGTTCACGAAAAAGTTGAAAACGTGCTCACTTACGGATGGAAAGTATTGATTATCGGTATTTTACTTTCAATATTCCAACAAGCTGTGGGTATCAATGTAGTACTTTATTATGCTCCTACAATTTTCAAAAGTTTAGGATTTGGACAGGATGCAGCCATGTATCAAACGGTCATCATGGGCTTTATTAATATCATTTTTACATTGGTAGCCATCTTTACAGTTGACAAATTCGGACGTAAACCATTGCTGATTATTGGATCAGTTGGTATGGCCATTGGTATGTTTGCTATTGGACTTTTAGCTCATTTGCAAATAATTGGCGTAAGTACCCTGGTTTTCATAGTTATTTACACTGCTGCATTTATGATGTCGTGGGGACCAATTTGTTGGGTGCTCATTTCTGAAATTTTCCCGAATACCATTCGTGGAAAAGCGATTGCTATCGCAGTTGCTGCTCAGTGGATTGCAAACTTCGTGGTATCGTCCACATTCCCTATGCTCGAAGCCTTTAGCATTACATTTACATACGTTCTTTATGGTGTAATGTCTGTTCTTTCTATTCTTTTTGTTTGGAAAATGGTTCCCGAAACCAAAGGAAAAACATTGGAAGATATGAGTAAATTGTGGAAAAAATAAAACCCCTAAATCCCCTTCCCGAGACTTCGGGAGGGGACTTGAGAAATCCCGAAACTCTGTTAGTGAGTTTCGGGATTATTTTTTGCTTTAGTTCCTCTCTTAGCATAAGGAATTAAAAATCAGTTGAAAACCTTAAAAAGAAATTTCACACTTAATAATTATATATGATTATATTTGTACGACTGAAATATTATCTAAGTGGAAGTTCATTTCAAGAAAACTCTACTATTGTATAATATCAATCGAAGTAGTATTTTTGTAAATAAATAAAATAATATGAGAACAATACAAATACAGGTTCCGGACAATATCGATATGAAAGAGTATGATTTCTCCATGATAATCGCATCCAAATTATATATCGATGCAAAATTATCATCGGGACAAGCTGCACAAATGGTTGGATTGTCGAAAAGAGCTTTTATAGAGCTGCTCGGAAAATATGGAGTTTCGCTATTTGGAAATTCAATTGATGATTTACATTCGGATATAGCAAATGCCTAAAATTGTAATTTCAGACACAAGCACATTGATACTTTTTCAGAAAATTGATGAATTTAATCTTTTGCAGAAAGTATATGGAGAGTTAATTACTACTCCTGAAATAGCTTTAGAGTTTGGTGATGTATTGCCCAATTGGATTAAAATTAAAGAAGTTTCTGATAAAAAATACCAATATTTTTTAGAAACACAAGTTGACTTAGGAGAAGCAAGTGCTATAGCTTTAGCAACTGAATATGAAGATGTTTTGCTTTTAGTAGATGATTTAAAAGCACGTAAATTAGCAACAAAATTAAATTTAAAAATTACTGGCACATTAGGCATAATTCATAAAGCCAAACAACTACATCTTATTGAAAAAGTTAAACCACTTATTGAGAAAATTCTTCTTACTGATTTTAGAATAGCCGACAATATTATAGAAGAAATTATTCGAATAAACAACGAATAAGCAAGTTGATTGAAAAAAAATGAAAAAAAAAATAAAGGCATTTACCATTTAGTCATTTACAATTTAAAATCCCGAGGCTCTGTTAGTGAGTTTCGGGATTTTTGTTTTTATTCCTTTAAACGAGGACATGATTTGTTAATTCAAATTAATTTAACAGTCTTGTTTGTAATGTACTATTATTTCTAAAAAATTAATCCCTATTTTCGTTCTTCAATTATGTAAAAAACAAATGAAGAAACTGCATTTAATCATCAACTTTTACAAGTCTTTTGCTTTTGCAAGTTTTGCAATTACAATGAGTTGCATGTATTTTCCGTACCAATATGGCATTGGTACATTTTCGCAACTTTTCTGGTTTAAATTGGTTACACTCGGCATGATTTACTATCTGAACAATAGCTTTAAACGCAACGAATTTTATTACTACCGAAATTTGGGCGTTTCGAAAAAGCTTTTGTGGAGCTCCACGCTTACGTTTGACATGATTTTGTTTCTCACATTTTTTTATTTAATATTGAAATATAAATGATAAACACCCTTGAAATTGACAGCGTTATCCTTGAGTTTGGATCAAAAAGGGTATTGCAAAATGTGTATTTGAAATGCGAAACGGGCAAAATTACCGGATTACTTGGCCGTAATGGTTCAGGGAAATCGTGTTTGATGAATATAATGTATGGCGAACTTATACCCAACGATAAGTCGATCAGGTTCAATGGAAAGTCATTTATTGATAACAAACGTAATCCTCAGGATTTAAGATATTTACCGCAATTCAGTTTCATTCCAAAATCGTTGAGTATCCAAAATATCTTTGCTGATTTTGGACTTGATTTTTCTGATTTTGAAACTTTATTTCCTGACTTTAAGTCATTTTTCAATGTCAAACTCAGAAATGTATCGGGAGGCGAACGCCGGATCATCGAAATTTACACAATACTTGCTTCAAACACGAAATTTTGTATGCTCGACGAACCTTTTTCGCAAGTAATGCCTATTTATATTGACACCATTAAAAACCTGATTGTCAGAGAGAAACAAAACAAAGGAATCATCATTACCGATCATTTATACAAGCACATTGTTGATATTTGTGACGATTTGTATGTTATAAATAACGGTAAAACATACCTTACGAAAGAAATCAGTGATTTAGAAAAATATGAATATGTTAGGAGTTTAGAATAAAATACCATTTAATCTATTTTGCGACTTTAAAATTTTGAATTTCGTTCTGCGGATCCAATCGATGTGAAATGATTCGGTCAAAATAATCCTGAAGAAAAGCTTTGCAGTTTTTCTCAATCATTTTCATCGAATCGTTGGGCTGGCTTATCAAATTCTGAGTCATGTCCTTGTCCCATTTATGATAAAATCCAATGGTTTTATTGCCGTCGAACTGACAAATATAGTTTCCCTGAGCAAAATGATAGGAAGTTCCCGAATATCCCACATAAAACGCATCTTTTTTACTAACTGTATCTGTCAG
>JAKLIM010000041.1 GCA_022709605.1 Bacteroidota bacterium
AAAAGACGACAGAATAATGATGGTCAGTGCCGATAGTATGTTGGCCATGCGTGCAACAGGTTTTGCCGAAAAATTTCCGGAACAGTTTGTTGAAATGGGCATCGCCGAACAAAATGCAGCTGCAACCGCAGCCGGATTGGCCATCGAAGGAATGATTCCGTATTTTGCCACTTATGCCGGATTTATAACCATGCGAGCCTGTGAGCAAATTCGTACTTTTATTGCCTATCCAAACTTAAATGTAAAACTGGCAGGTGTAAACAGCGGCGTTGCGGGTGGTGAGCGCGAAGGAGTTACGCATCAGTTTTACGAAGACATTGGCATTTTACGCACAATTCCGAACATGACCATTTTAGTTCCGGCCGATGCTGATCAGGCGCGACAAGCGGCTATTTCGGCAGCCTCAATTCCCGGTCCGGTTTATATTCGTTTGGGAAGTGGTCGCGATCCGGTATTTTTTGAGCACAATACGTCATTCTTACCCTTTAAAATTAATATTCTGCAAGAAAAGGGGAATGACATTGCTCTTTTTGGAAATGGCGTGCTTCTGCTCCGTTTACAAAAAGCAGCAGAGGAATTGGAAAAACGCGGTATTGGTGTTACTTTGGTTGAAGTACACACCGTAAAACCAATAGATGTAGTAGGAATTACACAGGTTCTGAAAAATTGCGGAGCAGCAGTTACAGCTGAAGATCATAATATTATCGGTGGATTGGGAAGTGCCATTATGGAAACAGCTGCTGAAAATTGTCCCGTACCTATGTCACGCATAGGTTTACACGATTGTTTTGGTGGCTCGGGTAACCCGGAAGATTTACTGGATTATTATGGGATGAGTGTGAACGATATAGTAGAGGCTGCATTGAGTACAATTGCCAGAAAAAAAGCTACTCCAAGTTGTTGAAAAATTTGCAATAAATTTTTTTTAATATTTTACTCCATAGGAGTAATCTACGCATAACCCCCGGATTTATCCGGGGGATAGCAATAAAACTAAAAAACAACCTCATAGAGGTTGCCCAATCAGATAACAATTTAAATTCTGATGATAAAACTTTTAGTTTATATATGGGAAACTCTTACAGAGTTCCTTATTTTCTCTGATTTACTTTCCCCCAGATTAATCTGGGGGTTATGCACAGAAAACTCTTACAGAGTTATTATTTAGAAATATAATCGAAACAATTATCAATATTGTTTCTTACCATAAAAAGATTAAATTTAAAAGAACAAGTAATGTTGACCTTATCAGATGCTTATAAAAACGGAGTCACTTCATCGCCTATCCGGCGAATAATGGAGATGGCGAGCCGTGCCAACTTAGTAAAAATGGGATTAAATCCCGACGATGTGATTTCTTTTGCCGGTGGTTGGGTGAATCACGAAGCACCCGAAGAACTGCGTCAGGAATACATTGAGATTGCTCAGGACAAAAGTTTATTTCATAAAACCGGCGGTTACAGCGATTCGGACGGAAGTCCTGAGTTAAAAAAAGCGTTGCTGGATTTTAATGCTCAGTTGTATGGAATCAATTCATCAACCGCAGAAAATATTATTATCGGTGCCAATTCTACACAGTTAACTTATTCGTTGTTCAAGGTTTTACTTAATCCTGAAGATAAGTTACTACTTTTCGATCCGGCTTATGCAAACTATCCGGAGCAATTGCAAACGTGCATGAACAGCCAGAACATTGTATATTTCCCGCTTTTTGATGCAGAAAAATGGGCATTTGTAGTCGATGAACTTGCATTGGCTGACGAATTTGAACTGTACATGGAACGTGAAAAACCCAAATTAATCCTGTTCTCCAGTCCCGACAATCCAACAGGAATGATTCTGCCTGAAAAGTTTGTAAAACGCATGTTGGATGTGGCATTGAAACTCGATTGTTTTGTGGCGATTGACTTTGCATATTACACATTTTTGTACGAAAAAAAACTTCCTGAATATTTTTATTATTCGCATAATGAATATCCGAATTTGATTAAGATTTTCTCCAATTCCAAATGGTGTCGTGGTTTAGGAAGGCGTTTGGGTTGGATTGAAGCAAATTCAACGATAGTAAATACGCTGAAAGTGGTGCAACAAAGTGTGATTTTATGTCCTGACACGTTGCATCAAATGGCGTTGACCAATTATATAAACAAAGGTTTGAAAGACGGTTCGATTAGTGAATATATCAAACGAATAAACGATGATTACGAAAGTGCTTCCAATTTTTTGTGCTATTGTATTGAAAAATATCTTTCGCCGCGATTTACAAAACCCGAAGGTGGATTGTATTCGGTGGTAGATGTTGAAATGGATGGCGACGAATTTGTTGCAAAAATGTTGAAAGATACCGGTGTAGTATTTGTGCCCGGTGGCGGATTCGGAAATTCGTTAAAAAACGGAATACGTATTTCATTCGGTCCTCTGGTTTACGACAAAGAAAAAATTGAAGAAGGATTTAAACGCGTGGCGAAAGCACTAAAAACGACCCCCTAACCTCCTCCCGAAGCCTCGGGAAGGGAGAAAAATCCATCTATCAAATTTTCAAATCCTCATATCCTCAAATTTTCAGATTTTCAAATTAAAAAATTAAAAAATTAAAAAATTAAAAAATACCATGTCAAAAAGATTATACCTACTGCATACTTCCGCTATTATGGTTCCGGTATTTCAGGAACTCACTGATAAATATTTCAAAGGTAGAGACATCAAAGTTTTCAATATTGTTGATGACAGTCTGATTAAAAATACCATTGAACGTGGCGAACTTACGCCCGACACTTCTCGCCGTGTGGTGGATTATATAGGTTCGGCTGAAGCCGGAGGAGCTGATTTTGTGCTTGCAACCTGCTCATCTATAGGCGCAGCAGTCGAAATAGGTGCAGCACTTAGCACAATACCGGTTTTGCGGGTGGATCAACCCATGGCAGACCTGGCAATTGAAATTGGAACAAAAATCGGCGTTGTAGCTACCTTATCAACCACATTGGAGCCTTCGGGCGATTTGGTTCGACGCAGAGCTATTGTAGCCGGAAAAGAAATTCAACTCACTTCGCGACTTTGCGATGGCGCCTTTGAAGCATTGCTGGGTGGAAAACCTGAATTACACGACCAAAAAGTGGCAGCAGTTTTAAAAGAATTGTCGAATGAAGTGGATGTAATTCTATTGGCACAAGCTTCCATGGCACGTGTTGTGGCACAACTTTCGGAAGAAGATAAGAAAGTGCCGATTTTGACGAGTCCCGAACTTGCCATTAAACATATTGCTCAGATTTTATAAGTCATGAGAAGTCTTCAACGCACTGCATTATGGCTAGGCCTGATATCTTTTGTAATCGTTATACTTTCGTTATTGCTAAATATTGAAGAAGTCAGATCGCCATTGACAGTGATTGGTGCGGTTTTGATTGCTTATGGAATCGGATCGGTTGAAGCGTTGAAATCTTATCGATATACAGTTTGGATTATTGTAGCCATTGTGTGCGGAATTATTTACCCATCGGCTTTTCTGAAATGGGGTGATTTAGACTTGCGAAATAAATGGCTGATACTTACTGTAGTGCAGGTGGTTATGTTTGGCATGGGAACTCAAATGAGCCTGAAAGATTTTACGGGTATCAAAACAATGGGAAAAGGTGTACTGGTTGGCATTATTGCTCAATTTTCCATCATGCCACTTTCAGCTTATATGCTGACCCGTGTATTAAATTTTGAACCTGAAATTGCAGCAGGAATTATTCTGATTGGCTCATGCTCCAGTGGATTAGCCTCAAATGTAATGGTTTATTTAGCCAAAGCCAACCTGGCACTTTCGGTAACATTAACGGCTGTAGCTACATTGCTGGCTCCTATTATGACGCCTTTCTGGATGAAAATGCTTGCCGGCACTTATGTTCATGTCGATTTTATAAATATGTCGATGGAAATTGTAAAAATTGTGATTGTTCCTATTGGTGCTGCACTTCTATTCGATGCATATAAACATAGTTCAGTAAGACTCAGGCAGAAGCTAAATGTGGGATTTTTTATTGCAACTGGCTGGTTAATTATAAACGTCCTGGGATTTTGGGATTTTATGAGTTCTCATTTATCGGGTGATTGGATGCGTTTTGCTGAAGTACTTAACTATTTGTGTGGAGCAGTTGTGGTTGGGAAATTATATTATCACCTGATTCAGATTCTTCCTGTTGTTAGCTCTTTTATGCCAAAATTGTCGATGTTCGGAATCATTTATTTTACATTGGTGACAACAGCAGCCAGTCGCGAATATATTTTATCTGTAGGAGCATTGGTATTGCTTGCCTGTATATTTCATAATTCATTGGGGTACACATTGGGGTATTGGTTTAGCCGCGCTCTGAGATTAGATGAAGATTCCTGCCGTACAGTTGCGCTGGAAGTGGGACTTCAAAACGGAGGTATGGCCACGGGTTTGGCGGGTGTTATGGGCAAACTAGCTACTGTAGGTCTCGCTGCAGCTATTTTTAGTCCGTGGATGAATATTTCCGGTTCTATATTGGCAAATTACTGGAGAAAAAAGAAAGAAAAAGGCGATTTAAATACGACATCAGATAATTAAATGTGTGTCAAGCTATTGATGTGATTATTTCTAACTACACAATCCATTTTATATTTCATTATTTCTACAAACTATTTTCTCTGATAAACCCTCACGTAATCAACCTCATACCTTGATGGAAATTTTGTATTGGAAGGATCGCCACCATTTTGTCCACCAATGGCCAGATTTAGTAAAATATAATGTGGTTGATGAAATGGCTGTGAACCATCAGGATTAAGCATCAATGACAACTCAGTTTCGTTCAGCAATTCATCATCCAGATACAAACGAATAAACTTTTCGTCCCAGTCCATGCGCCAGATATGAAATTTTGAAGGCCAGTCCGGATCTTTTTTCAGAAAATAATCCAACGGGATTTTTTCAGAATCCCATTTGGCGTTCCATCGTTTGTTAGTCCCTGTTGCCACATTGGCCAGTATATGATGCACACCCTCAAGCGGATACGATTCCATGATATCAATTTCGCCATTCCACGGCCACTCGCCTTTTACACCCAGCGTCCAGATGGCAGGCCAAAGTCCCATCGCAGTGTCGATACGTGCTTTTATCTCAAACCGCCCAAACATAAACTCCTGTTTGCCACGGGTGTTGATACTCGACGCAGTATATTCAGCATATTCGCGATTCTGTTTCCAATTATTCGATTCAGGATTAAAGCGAAGATTTTTAACTTTCTCCCTCCTACCCTCAATAATCAATTTGCCATTTTCACAAAATGTATTTTCCTCCTGATACCATTGATATTCTTCGTTACGTACAAAACCATGTTCGTAACTCCAGTTAGCAGTGTCAGGTTTTCCAGAAATATCAAACTCATCGTTCCAAACAAGCTTCCAGCCTTTAGTCAAAGTGGTATTCTTACAACAGGGGCGATTTTGAGCTTCCACGTTGAGCGAAAACATTAGTATTAAAAATAAAATACATTGATAACAGAATTTCATTTTGTAGGATTTTATATTTCAATTTTCATCTCAAAAATAGATAACTTATTTCATATTACAATAAATTTTAAATGGATTTAATATAAAATCAAAAAGCGAAACCCGCAAGGATTTCGCTTTCTATGATTTTGTATCAAAAGGAATTATTCTGCTGCTTCAGTTTTTTCAGCTGGTGCAACCGGAGTTTCTTTTGCAACAGGTGCAGTTTCAGCTACTTTTTTAACCGACGAACGACGTGTACGTGTGGCTTTTTTAGCAACTTTTTCTTTCAACATATTTTCGTTGTAATCAACCAATTCGATGATGCACATTTCGGCATTATCACCCAAACGAAAACCTGTACGTAAAATACGGGTATATCCTCCGGGACGATTGGCAATTTTCAATGAAATATTCTGAAAAAGTTCAGTAACAGCTTCTTTATTCTGAAGATTACTAAAAACTGTACGACGTGAATGTGTTGTATCGTCTTTCGCTTTTGTTAGAAGCGGTTCAACGTACACTCTCAGCGCCTTTGCTTTAGCCAGTGTAGTGGCAATTCTCTTATGTTGAATAAGAGAAATAGCCATATTCGACAACATAGCTTTTCTATGGGACGATGTGCGTCCTAAATGATTGAATTTTTTATTATGTCTCATCTCGTTACTCTTTATCTAATTTATACTTGGCAATATCCATTCCGAATGATAAATTAAGGCTTTCGAGTTTTTCATCCAACTCGGTGAGCGATTTTTTACCAAAATTGCGGAATTTCAACAAATCGTGTTTGTGATAACCGGCTAATTGTCCTAATGTTTCAACATCAGCAGCTTTTAAACAGTTGAGCGCACGAACCGAAAGTTCAAGATCAGTCAACTTGGTTTTCAATAACTGGCGCATGTGTAGAATTTCTTCATCAAATTCATCTGTTCCTTCGCCTTCGGTTACTTCTAACGAAATTTTTTCGTCAGAGAATAGCATAAAGTGGTGAATCAGAATTTTTGCTGCTTCTTTCAATGCATCTTTTGGATGAATAGAACCATCGGTACTGATTTCGATAACTAATTTTTCATAATCAGTTACCTGTTCTACACGGTAATTTTCAATTGAATATTTTACATTACGAATCGGTGTAAAAATGGCATCAATAGGGATAACGCCAATTTCAGAAATTGACTGTTTATTTTCCTCTGAAGGCACATAACCTCTTCCTTTGTTCACTGCGATATCAATCTGAAAACTTGCAGACGGATCGAGTTCACAAATAACAAGATTAGGATTCAACACTTCGAAACCGGTAAAATACTTACCAATATCTCCTGCTTTGAATACCGATATACCAGAAACGTTAATAGTAACTTTCTCATTGTCAATATCTTCAACAATTTGTTTAAAACGAACTTGTTTCAGATTCAGTACAATATTTGTAACGTCATCAATTACGCCCGGAATTGTAGAATATTCATGATCAATACCTTCAATTTTAATAGAAGTTATTGCAAAACCTTCGAGTGAAGATAAAAGAATACGGCGTAAAGCATTACCGATGGTAATACCGTAACCAGGTTCCAACGGACGAAATTCAAATTTACCTTGAAAAGCGTCTGCTTCCAACATGATTACCTTTTCAGGTTTTTGAAATGCTAATATAGCCATGACTTCACTTATTATTTAGAGTACAACTCAACGATTAATTGTTCTTTGATATTTTCAGGAATATCTTCACGTTCAGGTATGTGTAAATACGTACCTGCTAAAGCCGGTGCATTAAACTCGATCCATGGATATTTGGTGTGATTGAATCCGTTTAACGATGCTGAAATTACTTCCATCGATTTATCTTTTTCACGAACTGCAATAACCTGTCCCGGACGTACATGATATGAAGCTATATTCACCACTTTACCGTCAACAGTAATGTGTTTGTGACTAACCAACTGACGAGCACCTGAACGTGTAGGAGCAAATCCTAAACGATAAACCAGATTATCGAGACGAGATTCAAGGAATTGTAATAATACAACACCGGTAACCCCTTTGGTACGTTGTGCTTTTTCGTACATATTACGGAATTGTTTTTCTAATACTCCGTAAGTGTATTTTGCTTTTTGTTTTTCGCGTAATTGAATACCGTATTCCGATGTTTTTTTACGTCGGTTTTGTCCGTGTTGTCCGGGAGGATAATTCTTCTTTGACAATACTTTGTCAGGTCCGAAAATCGGTTCACCAAATTTACGGGCAATTCTTGTTTTTGGTCCAATATATCTTGCCATTTTATTTTTATTTTTTTTAAATTTTGTATTGCAATTTTACTTTGTTTTTATTTCGATTTTGCCGCGAATGCTGAGAGGTTTTTAATCTGCAATTCTAAATCGAATGTAAACAAGGCTACGTTGCAAAGTTGAAATATTATATGAAATCTTCAAATTCTCAATTCATAAGGTTCAATTTTGAACTTTTCTGACTTTTGAACTTTTCAAACTTTCAAACTTTCAAACTGAAATTAAACTCTTCTTCGTTTAGGTGGGCGACATCCATTGTGTGGAAGTGGCGTAACGTCAACGATTTCTGTTACTTCAATACCGGCTCCGTGTACTGTACGAATAGCACTTTCACGTCCGTTACCCGGTCCTTTTACATACGCTTTTACTTTACGTAAACCTAAATCAAATGCTACTTTCGAACAATCTTGAGCTGCCATTTGTGCAGCATAAGGAGTGTTTTTCTTTGAGCCACGGAATCCCATCTTACCGGCAGATGACCACGAAATAACCTGTCCGTCACCGTTTGTAAGTGTAACAATAATGTTATTGAAAGAAGAGTGTACATGTAATTGACCAACACCATCTACTTTAACGATTCTCTTTTTGGCTGCAACTGTTTTCTTTGCCATATTATTTTAATAATTATTTAGCTTTTCTAAAATTCGCTTACAGTTAAACCTTATTTAGTTGCTTTTTTCTTGTTTGCAACTGTTTTCTTTTTACCTTTACGTGTACGTGCGTTGTTTTTTGTACTCTGTCCTCTTAATGGAAGACCAATACGATGACGCACTCCCCGGTAGCAACCGATATCCATCAATCGCTTGATGTTCAATTGTACTTCCGAGCGAAGATCTCCTTCTACTTTGTATCCGGCACCAATGATCTCGCGGATTTTAGCTGCCTGGTCGTCAGTCCAATCTTTTACTTTGATGTTGAGGTCAACATCAGCTTCTTCTAAAATCTTTTTTGCATTACTGCGACCTATTCCGTAGATATAAGTCAATCCGACTTCCCCACGTTTGTTCTGGGGTAAATCTACTCCTACTATTCTTATAGCCATAAACTTAATTAATTTTTCTTATTAAATTTACTTATCCCTGACGTTGTTTGTACTTGGGATTTTTTTTGTTAATAACATACAAGCGACCTTTTCTGCGAACAATTTTACAATCGTCGGTGCGCTTCTTAACTGATGCTCTTACTTTCATGGGAAAATATTTGATTATTTTAATTACTTTTCCTTTGTACTTTGTCTACTCGTTTCCTTGTATCCCTGTTTACTTATATCTGAATGATATTCTGCCTTTTGATAAATCATAAGGCGACATTTCTACTTTAACCTTATCACCTGGTAAAATTTTAATATAATGCATTCGCATTTTACCGGAAATGTGGGCGGTTATTACGTGACCGTTTTCAAGTTCAACGCGGAACATGGCATTCGATAACGCTTCGATTATTGTACCATCCTGTTCTATAGCAGTTTGTTTAGCCATATAGATAATTTAAATTGCTTTATTGCCTAAAACTTGTTCAATATATTCAAAACTTGATAAAATATCTGCTTTCCCGTGTCTGATTGCAATTGAATGCTCAAAATGTGCTGAAGGTAACCGATCAATTGTTCGGGTCGTCCATCCATCTTTTTCAAACACCAATTGGCGTTTACCCATATTAATCATAGGTTCTATCGCTATTGTCATACCGGATTTTAGCATTACTCCGTTTCCTTTGCGACCGTAATTGGGCACTTCGGGAGCTTCGTGTAAGTGACGTCCAACTCCGTGTCCAATCATTTCGCGAACAACAGAATAACCTTTTGTTTCACAATGGTTTTGAATTGCAAATCCAATATCACCAAGCCTTTTTCCTTCTACAGCCTCCCCGATACCTTTGTAAAGAGATTCTTTTGTTGTCAGTAACAAATTCCGGATTTCAGGTTTAACTTCCCCTACACAAAATGTATAAGCTGAATCGCCATGAAAACCATTTTTGTAAACTCCACAATCGACCGAAACTATATCGCCTTCTTTTAAAATTACTTCATCAGAAGGAATACCATGAACAACCTGCTCATTTACCGAAGTACAAATAGATTTCGGATAACCGCTGTAACCCAGAAAACCGGGTACAGCACCATTATCTTTTATAAATTCGTAGGCTACCTTATCCAATTGTCCCGTGCTAACGCCCGGTTGAATGAGTTTGGCGAGCTCTGCTAACGTTTTAGCAACTATCTGGTTACTGATACGAAGAAGTTCAATTTCTTCATCAGATTTTAAAAAAATCATTGAACTCAGAATTAATAGGCCGAAGCACCGCTTGACCGTCCCTTAATTTTACCGGTTTTCAACAAACCATCATAATGACGCATAAGCAAATGACTTTCTACCTGTTGTAAAGTATCAAGTACAACACCTACTAAAATTAATAAAGATGTTCCTCCAAAAAATTGAGCAAATTCCTGATTAATTCCAAGTAATGATGCAAATGCAGGCATAATAGCCACTATTGCCAGGAATATAGATCCCGGTAAAGTAATACGTGACATTATTTCATCAAGATATTCAGCGGTTCTTTTCCCTGGTTTTACACCCGGAATAAACCCGTTATTGCGTTTCATATCATCGGCCATTTGTGTTGGATTAATGGTAATTGCAGTATAAAAATAGGTAAATGCAATAATCAACAATCCAAATACAAAATTGTACCAAAAGCTGTTACTATTCATGAATACACCTACAAAACTGTTGAGTGATTCTGATTGTGAGAAACCTGCTAATGTTAATGGTATAAACATAATTGCTTGCGCAAAAATGATTGGCATAACGCCGGCTGCATTAATTTTCAAAGGAATATACTGACGAACGCCACCATATTGTTTGTTTCCTACTACACGTTTTGCATATTGTACCGGAATTTTACGTGTTCCTTGTACAAGCATAATAGATACACCAATAACCAATAACAAGAATACAATTTCAAGTAAAAACATTACCAAACCTCCACCTGCATCGCCTAAACGAGAAGCAAATTCTTTGATAACAGCTCCCGGGAAACGCGAAATGATACCAATCATAATGATAAAGGAAATACCATTTCCAATTCCTTTGTCGGTAATTCTTTCGCCCAACCACATTACAAACATACTACCACCACATAAAATAATAGTAGATGTTAAACTAAACCAGAAACCACTTGGAAGTGCTGATCCAGCTTGTGCTAACTGTACACTTAGATTGATCAGGTACGTAGGTCCCTGCAAAATCAGAATTAATACAGTTAGATAACGGGTGAATTGATTCATCTTGCGACGTCCGCTTTCGCCTTCACGTTGCATTTTCTGGAAATAAGGCACCGCAATGGTTAGTAACTGAATTACGATAGATGCCGAAATGTACGGCATAATACCTAAAGCAAATACCGAAGCATTAGCGAAAGCACCACCAGAGAACATATTCAATAAACCAAGTAAACCGCCACTTGTTTGTGCTTTCAACGCAGTTAAAGCAGTTGGGTCAATACCCGGAAGAACAATAAAAGAGCCAAAACGATAAATTAAGACCAACAAAATTGTTGTTAATAATCTTGTCCGAAGGTCTTCAATTTTCCAGATATTTTTGATTGTCTCAATGAGTTTCTTCATCTGTAATTATAATTTTACTGCGGTTCCACCTGCGGCTACGATTGCATCAACAGCCGATTTAGAGAAAGCATTTGCTTCAACATCAAGTTTAAGTGTCAAAACTCCATTACCTAAAATTTTTACCAGCGCTGTTTTTGATAGAAAACCTGCTTCACGCAATTCGGCAATGCCTACTTTAGTAAGTTTTGCACTCTGTGCCAGAGCTTCAATGGTTTCCAAATTAATAGCTTTATATTCAACGCGGTTAATGTTTTTGAAACCAAATTTTGGTAAACGACGTTGGATTGGCATCTGACCACCTTCAAATCCAATTTTCTTGGAATATCCTGAACGTGATTTCTGTCCTTTGTGCCCTTTTGTTGAAGTTCCGCCTAAACCTGATCCTTGTCCGCGTCCTACGCGTTTACGGGTTTGTACTGAACCTGTCGCCGGGGTTAAATTACTTAAATTCATATCTTAATTATTATAAATGAAAGAATTATATTTTTTATTTAATCACTTCTACCAAGTGTTTCACTTTATCTACCATTCCCAAAATCTGAGGAGTAGCTTCGTGTTCAACTACGGCATTCATTTTTTTCAAACCCAATGCTTCCAAAGTCAGTTTCTGAGTTTTTGGAGATTTGATTTTACTGCGAACCTGTTTAATTTTTATTGTTGCCATAATTTTACGATTTATCCGTTAAACACTACATCTAATGATACACCACGGTTTTGAGCTACAGTATGTGCATCACGTAATTCACCTAATGCCACAATTGTAGCTTTAACTAAGTTGTGAGGGTTAGAAGATCCTTTTGATTTAGCTAACACGTCGGTAATACCAACACTTTCGAGTACTGCACGCATAGCACCACCGGCTTTTACTCCGGTACCATGTGAAGCGGGTTGAATATATACTTGTGCACCACCAAATTTAGCAAGTTGTTGGTGAGGTATAGTTCCATTCAACACAGGCACTTTAATCAGATTTTTCTTGGCAGCTTCAGTTCCTTTGGCAATAGCTGCAGTAACTTCACCTGCTTTACCAAGTCCCCATCCTACAATGCCATCTTCGTTTCCTACTACAACAATTGCTGAAAAACTGAAAGTACGTCCCCCTTTGGTTACTTTTGTAACACGATTAACGGCTACTAATCTGTCTTTCAATTCCAAATCATTGGTTGTTTTTACTTTATTCATATTCTTTGCCTTGATTAAAATTTAAGACCGGCCTGACGAGCAGCTTCAGCCAATTGTTTAACTCTACCATGATACAGGTAACCGTTGCGGTCGAATATCACTTCTGTAATTCCGGCTTCCTGTGCAGCTTTTGCAACCATGGATCCTACCTTGGCAGCTTGTTCTGTTTTAGTGGCCTTATCTTTCAAACCTAATGAAGATGCAGAGGCTAATGTTTTTCCTGTTACATCGTCTATTAACTGAGCGTAAATCTGAACATTGCTTCTGAATACGGTCAGACGAGGTTTTTGAGCAGTTCCCGACAATTTATGACGGATATGTGCTTTTATTCTTGTTCTTCTGTTTAATTTTCCTGACATAATTTTACAAATTTACGTAAATTACTTTTTACCTGCAGATTTTCCTGCTTTGCGACGGATAATTTCTCCTGCAAATTTAACACCTTTACCTTTGTATGGTTCCGGTTTGCGGAACGAACGTATTTTTGCACAAACCTGACCAATGAGTTGTTTGTCGCAACTTTCCAAAATCAAAATCGGATTTTGATTACGTTCACTTTTTGATTCTACTTTAATTTCCGAAGGTAAACTCAGGAATATATTATGGGTATAACCTAAAGCAAATTCTACTACATTTCCTTGATTAGATACACGGTAACCAACACCAACTAATTCAAGTGTTTTTTTGTATCCTTCCGATACGCCAACCACCATGTTTTGAATTAAAGAGCGATATAAACCATGCATAGAACGATTTAGTTTTTCATCATCCGGACGTGACACATTGATTTGTCCATCTTCCACCTTTATCGTTATATTTGGATTAAGCTCTTGATGCAAGGTTCCTTTTGGACCTTTAACAGTAACCAGGTTATCCTGAACTGTCACACTCACTCCCGAAGGAATGCTAATGGGTAATTTTCCTATTCTTGACATTCTTTATTTCCTCCTCCGATTAATAAACATAACACAATACTTCACCACCTACTTTCAAATCGTGAGCTTCTTTGTTTGTCATCACACCTCTAGAGGTTGATAGAATGGCAATACCCAATCCATTGAGTACGCGTGGCATTTCTTTGTAACCAACATACTGCCGGAGACCGGGAGTAGAAATACGAACTAATTTTTTAATTGAGTTCACTTTGTTAACCGGATCATATTTCAGTGCAATTTTGATTGTGCCCTGAGGTCCTTCTTCTACAAATTTGTAGTTCAGAATATAACCCTTTTCTTGTAAAATGCGGGTCATTTCCTTTTTTAAATTCGATGCAGGAATTTCCACCACACGGTGGTTTGCTTTGATAGCATTCCGCAATCGGGTTAAATAATCTGCGATTGGATCTGTCATAAAATTGTTTTTTAAATTGATCCCGACAATCGGGACAATATTTATTTATTTACTATTTGTAAATTTACAATTTACCATTTAAGAAATACCAACCAAATGGTAAGTTGCAATGGTAAACTCGTAAATGCGTTTACCAGCTTGCTTTTTTCACTCCCGGAATTAAGCCTTTAGAAGCCATTTCGCGGAATTGTATACGCGATAAACCAAATTGACGCATATATCCTTTTGGTCGACCTGTAATGCTACAGCGATTGTGCAAACGGATTGGCGACGAATTACGTGGTAGTGCCTGAAGAGCATCATAGTTGCCGTCTTTCAGAATTTGTTCACGTTTTGCAGCGTATTTAGCAATCAGCTTGGCTCTTTTCACCTCGCGGGCTTTCATTGATTCTTTTGCCATATTATTTTTTATTTTTTTATTCGTCCGGAATATTAGGTTCAACCAAACGTTTTAATTTATCTAAGGATTCCTGCCATCCTAAATAGCACATTTCAACAGGTATTACATCGGGGATTCCTTCTTGTGTTGCAAAAAGTTCGGTGCCACATGCTACCTTTTTGAATTCAATTGTTGTAATCATTTGCCCCGGCATATTGGGGTCATCAAATTGGTCGGAATATTTGATTCGTTCATTCGGGATAATATCTAAATATTCGCCACCAAAGGAGTGACCATTGCCTGTGGTAAAATTTGTAAAAGTCATTTTGTATGTCCCACCTGTTTTAAAGTCCATGCTATTTACTTTACATACAAACCCATAGGGTGGAAACCAGGAAGCCATTGCATCGGCATCTGTGAATGCTTTAAATACTTTTTCAACCGGTGCTGCGAAAACCCGGTGCAGTTTTACGGTGTTATTTGCCATAATGCTACTCTTTTATGTTATCAAATTTTTTAATTTCTGTTGCTGTGAAATTATACAACAGTTGACGGTTGGAAAAGTTGAAGAGAAAGGGCGATTTTGATCATTCTTTTTTGGGAATGTTCATTCAATGCGCAAATATCAAATATTGCTTCTCCCCCTCGTTTGCAACGAGGGGGCTCTGGTTTGTTGTTTCAAACAATTCAAAAATACAGCAAATTACACTTCACTTTTTCGTTTAAAAACGATGAACAAATTACCCCTCGTTTGCAAATGAGGGAGAGTGAAGAATTACAGATCCGCACCAGCCTAAGACCAGGAACTTGTATTAGCCACTGTAATTTTGTCAAGTTCTTCCGATATTTCAATGGCTTCCGTTATAATACTTTCGGGATAATCGTTGATTTGTAGGATTCGGATAGCGTTTCTGTTCTTTAATTTTCCATGTTTTAGCTTGTAGTCAAAATCAACTGTTTTATGGTCAACGATTTCGCTGAAATGATATAAATCATATTCATCCTTCAATAAGTCAGCCAATTCAATGTCATGCGTCGATACAAAAACGATATTATTCTCCTCGTTCAATGCAGATAAA
>JAKLIM010000410.1 GCA_022709605.1 Bacteroidota bacterium
ATTACAAGGTTAGGATTTTGACCTGCATAATATGCTAAATCATCAATGATCGTGTTTTTAATTTCGGGAGTTGCCTTACCCGCTCCTGATTCGTTTACTCCGATATTGTAAATTTCCCCGTAAATATCAGTATTGTTCCAAAGTATTACGTTTAACAATCTCTGAATTCTGTTTGTGGCATCAGCCGCGAAACAAATTCCTGACCCGGCTGTAGCAGTGGCATGATTATTTGCTACAGTTACATTGTAAATAATTGCTTCAGAATCACGTTCATCAAAAGCAATTCCGCTTCCAGATGTTGCTGTGTTATTCACTATCACACAATTGTAAACTTTTGTATTAGAACGTGCATATACGCCACCTCCAAACGAAGCTGAATTTCCTGCTATATAAAGATTATAAGCTGAAGTTGAGGGGAGAGCGTTTGCGAGAAATATTCCGCCTCCACCGCCATCGCTGCTTCCAATTGGTTTGGTCGCAGTAGTTGGTACACTGTTGTTTGTAATATCACAATCATGAATTGTTACCTGATCAAAATAGCCCCCACCACCTTTATTACCTTTATTGTTTGTTATTGAACAATTATAAATTTCAGTTTCATAACGAACATTCATAGCACCTCCATCAGTATTGGAATTGAAATTTCTCATAATACAGTTACGTATTTTACCTCCTTTTGCGGTTGAAGTTATGTTTTGAATTGCACGTCCAATAACATTTGTTCCATTTAAAATAAATCCGTCGATAACAGTATTGGCAGCGGTAATTGAGAAAATCAGAGATGCACTGTTTTTAAGTATAGTTGGATGATCAAAATCCCATGGTTTATTTCCAACGGTGCGTTGTACAGGTAACGTTTCGGTTCCTGAGAATCCACCATAAACAGTTACATTCGCAGGAATGCTAATTTGTGGAACCGTATATTCTCCTTCAGCCATCCACACCACATCATTTGTTTTAAGCACAGGTATTGTTGATACAACTTCTCCATCTACCCGGTTTCCCCATTGTTCAGCTGTTCCTACATAATATTTGCTGATACCCACATCAGAAGTTGCACTAACCACAAATGACTTAGTTACGTTTCCACTTGTTAGACTGATTGTGGCATATGAAACTTTTTTATATTGTTTTGGTGCAAAAATTATTTCAAGTTCGCCTCCCTGAGCAGAAACTGTTGTGCTTTTCAGATCAAATACTTGATCATCATCCTTAGTAATCGCAGCGTTTATACTTTCGGTAAGTTTTATCGATCCAATTATAACACTAATTGTATCGCGTGAAAATTGATTAACAGAACCCAATTTTACACTATCGCCGGGCACTATAATTTCCGAATTATTTGCTTCAATAAATCTTAGAGAATTTCCGGCATTATTTAAAGAATATCCTCCCACATATATACCAGATAAATCGTTTAAGAAATATCTGTTTTCGGGGGCAATGGTGCTCGAAGTGTTTCTTAATTGCCATTTATTTGTTTCCTGGTATCTAATAAAACCGAATTTATCACCATTTTCAACTGCTCTTGTTACGTATTTGTTAATCTCAGGGGTTTTAAGACCGGTTAAAGGATCCTCTCCTACAGGAGAATATGTATAGTATATCGCTTTATTCGATTTATTAACCAGAGAATAATTGTCCCATGTACCTGTAATTTTCCACAATTGGTTATCATTTTGATTATTCAGTGGCATTTGCTTCAATGTATCCACTTCAGCCGCAGGATCGACAATGGTCAATACTTTTGCTGCAGTCGATTGTCGTTCAAACTGAATGTAATACCAGTTTTCGTTTGAATTGTCTGAACTACTTAGTTTAACAGGCAGATCGAAATCGGCATTTCCGGTTAGTGAAATTGTTTGTGGTTCGAGTGCTCCTGTGCTGTTAATTGTGAGTGTAGTACTATATTGTTTTCTTTGAGTAGGGGTAAAAGTAATTGTCGCTGAACCACCGGTATTGCTCCAAGTGCCCGGAGTAACTGTAAATGCTGTGGCATCCGCTTCTGTTCCTTTTAAATAAGTAATCTCATTACTTAAATTAGCGCCATTAACGGTAAGTGTTTTTGTTGATGAAGCATTCATGAGAATATCTCCAAACGACACATCGGCTGGTTTGTCAATCACTTTATCGTATGAAACCTGACCAAGATAAAACTCACCAAGTTGTAAAGAACTACCACTAGTGGATGAGCTCATTCCTGTGTAAACTACTTTTACCGAAGTATATGTCGCCGAATTTTCAAGTACAATATTTCCAGTCGCTTTATTTGTTCCATTTCCTTCTGCATTTGGTAGGGTAATTTTACTGTTACCTGATACATCTGTAATCAAAGTCCAAGTTCTTTGAGCTGGATCAGTTTGGGTTCCATTACTACCATAGATGGAAACTTGCCAGGGTCTCAGATAGTCATAAGTATTATTACCTCTAAAATGAATTCTGAAATAATTGAATTTTTGAGCAACGCCAAAATCAAAAGTAAATCCAAGATCTTCAATAGTTGCCGGGCCAGTGATTCCGCTATAGGTTTTTCCCGGCTTTACAAGAGCCAGAAAAGTATTGACATTTCCATCAATTAAATACTTAGCTCCTGCTACCTTTCCATCTATACCAGGCGCAGCATCAGTAGGTGAATATGGAGGAGCCTGTGGAACCCAGTTTAATCGATCGATGTCGTTATAAACTGCATCCTGTGCAAACACACTCTGCACTGAGATGCTTATAAGCATCAGTGCAATAAAAAGTAAATAATTTTTTTTCATGTTTAACTGCTTTTTTAATTAATATATTAATTGATTGTTATTCAAACCCTAAACCAAATTCGGCAACTTGCATTGTACTTCCGGTTGTAGAGCCACCTTCCGAATTGTCACTCCATTTTACAAGTGAAACTTTCACATATCTGTATTCTGAAACAAGAATTGGAAAATGGTAAGTAGTAATATTGTTTACAACCGGAATTACTATTCCTGTTTGAATATCAGTAAAAGTCTCTCCATCGTTGCTTCCGGCAATATCAATACCCCACACTCGCAAATAATTATTGGTATTGCTCGAGCGATGATTCCAGCGCACATAGTTGAATTTTTGAACCGATTTCATATCTACAATAAAATATGGCACATGACCTGCAGGAGTATATCGATCGTTATAAGTTTTACCTGGTTTTACTACTGAGAAGAATGTAGTTGCATTATTGTCGAACATATGTTC
>JAKLIM010000411.1 GCA_022709605.1 Bacteroidota bacterium
CTTTCATAGTATAAGGAATAATGGGTTTAATCATGCCTTCGAACATTTTGCCCGGAATCATTCCATCAATTTTAAAATTCTTTTTGCCTGCTACACTATCTTTAAATAAGGGAGATTGCTCGTAAGCCGATGGCGGTGTCCATTGTTCAACGCGTGTGCCACCCCACGACGAGGAAATAATGCCGACAGGAACTTTAAGCTTTTCAGCCAACTCTTTAGCAAAAAAATATCCTGCTGCAGTTACATAGCGTACCGTTGTATCATTGCTTTCTTTCCAACCATCAGTTGGAAGTACCGGCCCAAGTTTCCGTTCCACATACATAAATCGGATTAGTGGATTCTTCTCGCTTTGTAATTCCTTATCGGCCAAATCTTCGCCCCGTTTCGATGCTGCATATCGTTTTAACTTGCGGTCGAGCGGATATTCCATGTTGGACTGTCCCGAACAAAGCCAAACTTCGCCCACCAGGATATTCTCCAATTCAATAATATTTGTGCCAGAAATAATCATTTTTCGGGGTTCGGATGATGCTTTCATCGACGAAAGTTTCACCTGCCAGTTTCCTTCCGCATCGGTCATAGCTATTTTGGTTTGACCGGCAAACGAAACGGTAATTTTTTCACCAGCAGTAGCCGTTCCCCATATTGAAACCGGTTTTCCCTGTTGCAAAACCATATTATTGGTGATTACTTTGGGTAAAAAAACTTGGGCTGAAAGTGAAAATAAAAATAAAAAAGTTATTGAAAATGATATGATTTTCTTCATGGAAATAAATTTTAATAATATTTGAAAATTAAAAAGAAGTAATTTGACATCTCTAGAAATAATTTAAAAGACAAACAACAAAATCATTATTGTACATTCATTTTTAATGTTTTGAAATAACCAGATGCAGTAGTAATTGTATAGAAATAAATACCAGCCGGTAAATTTCCTTTTTCAAATGTTACTTCATGTTTCCCTTCACACATCACATCATTTAACAATATATTTACTTTGCGACCTAAGATATTGTAAACCTCTATTCTAACTTGCTCTGTTTGAGAAAGTCTATAAGAAATAACTGATTTATCAGTGACCGGATTTGGATAATTTTGCTCCAATTGAGAGTTTTCATAAGCTACATTTGTAACCGCTGTGACACCATCATACGTAAATTGAGAAGGTTCTAAAGCAATTGGACTAAATATAAGTTTGCGAATTACACCTTTGAAATAATTCACATTATTCATACGACCACCTAAAGACACTTCTGCTGTAGCTGGTAATCCTGTATATGTATTTCCGGTTTTTGATACATCCAACAAACCATTTACATAGCCGGTTAATAACTTGTTTTTGTAAGTCATTGCCAAATGCATCCATTGGTCTGTTGGATATTTTATATTTCCCATTATACCCGAACCAGTAACACTTTTAATATAGAAATCAGTTGTCCATGTATTTGTAGATCGAATTTCCATGGTCATAACTCTGGGTCCACTCATACTGTCAGGACGACAAATATGAATAATACGGGGAGCAAAATCAGTAGCTGTTGCATAAGGTTTAAATATCATTTCAATTGTAAATTCCGAATTTGTTGCACCTAAAGGATTCCCTTTTATTTGTATTCTATCGCCGGCATTTGTTCCGGGTGCAATAACCGCATTTGCATTAAATTCCAGTGCATTACCCTGATCTGTTGTTATTATTTTTGGATTGCCATAAATAGTTACTATAAAGCCACCTATAGAACTAAGTTTATCAATATTCCAAACCACCTGATTGACTTCGGCAGACAAACAAGTGGTGGTGGTTATAATTAAAACTAATTGGATAAGTAGTTTCTTATGCATTATAATTCATCGTTTCATTAATTAAAATTTCTTGTAAATCAAATAAGCAACTTATTATATTTAATTAGTATTGAAATTTGACATTAAAAAAATATTATATTTGACTTTAAACACTTTTAGTCATTAATTTTCAACTCCAATAAATTCAATATAATTATCCTGATTAATCAACTTAAAAACCGATTGAGGATAATTTGCTGAAAATGTTTTTGGTAATGAGGTTATTTTATTATTATTCCATTTAAATTCAAAACAATACAATGTACCATTTTTATCTTCAATGTAATCAATTTCATGTTGTTGGGTTGTTCTCCAAAAATAGGTGTATGCAAAAAAAATATAATAATATTGGATTATACTCTAATAATATTATGAATTTGGCTAAAAAGTCAATTAAAAGCGTTTTTTTATTTCAAATCAAACACCTTAAAATTCCCAAATTCAGACACTCTCGATCCCATCAATCTCAACCCAATTCGCCCAGAATTTAATGGCGGAAATTCATTCGTTTTCCAATGACAAAGATATTCTTTGTCCGCATTTTGAGTCTTCATAAATATATCGTCACCTTTTCTGATAATGGTAATATGATATTTTTCATTCGTTTTAAATAATCCGGTACGTAAATAATCAGGCTTTAAATCAGTACCCGATAATCCTTTTCCTCGTTCGGGTAAATACCGACGGGCACGAATATAATCTTCGGTTTGAATGAAATTGTCGTTTTCGTAAGCAGCAAAACTAATGTGGTAAGCGTTTATGTGTTCGAAGTAAGTTTTCATGGCCGGAATTTTTCGCAATTCATTCCATTTAGTAATGTCTTTGTGGTACTCTCCTACTCCACTTCCTTCGGCAAAAAGGTAAATGATATTCACAAACTTTGTAGCTTCATCTTTTTTAGTAAAATCAAATTCTATACGAATATCTCCATCAAACGATTGTTTTGTCCAGAGTACAGAATGATCGGCATCGCTCGCTGGTGTTGGACCGGCTTTAAAAAGCAATCCGTTTTTTGAGGTTTTTAATTGTGCTTTTTCTCCATCGAGAAACCAGTTTTTTTGACAGGAGCTTTTAAAATTATCTTCGAAAACTTTTTTCCATTTGAGATTTTTAAGTTCTTCAAAAGCTTTTGCATTATCCATTGTTTTTGCATCGGGAATCTTATCGCCAATCAAATCAAGCATAAAAATGGCATTCAAACCCCACTGTGCAGTGCTGTTGGTGCTTATAAACGGATTTTCGTGAATAGGATTTAAGACCTCGGGTGTAGAAATAACTATTGAACCGTATAAATTTCTCAGCGTTTCTCCATTCGAACTTCTTCGCCCGGCTCCCAAAAACTCAT
>JAKLIM010000412.1 GCA_022709605.1 Bacteroidota bacterium
GCCATAGCTAGTGCGAGAGTGGGAATAATTTTTTCCTCACTCACAGTCTCTGTAAAGAGCATCCCCGCATCTTTGGGATTAAAATCTCCACCATCTTTTCTTCCAAAAATCCCTACCAAAATCCCATTTTTTGTTTTTTTGTAAACTTATCGTAGAGTGCCGGATCGAGTTCTATTAATTGCAGGGTTTTGCGGGCTACTTCCGAGAACTTATCGAAATAAGATTTGGTAACTTCCATATCTCTGACTATGGAATGTACGGGTGCAGTTTTTTTCTTCTTTTTGTGCGACATAAGCAAACAGAATTAAGGTGGTTTCAATTTCAATATTTGAGTTTTCAAAAATAAAAAACTATTTTAATATTCACAATAAATATTCAATATTTTTATTCACTATCCGATAAAAAAAATAAAACTATTTATTCGTTGTGGATGCATTAATCTTTTTTAGTTAAAAATAATTCGATGGAAAGTGTTGGATGTTAAAACAATTTTTTATATTTGTGAACGATTTGTATATATGATAATAATCAGCGGGTTAAGCAGTTTTCTTAAAGTATTTATTAAAAATATTTCCTAAAAAAAAACTACATAAAAAACCATTTGTTACCCTATAAAATGATCATTGCAATAGTCAATTTAACAATAGCGATTGGTAAATTTGTTATTGCAAAAATGTAAAAGTTTAATGCGGAACGTAGAGTTGCGATTGCAAGGCTTTAAATGTTAAATGCGGAGCGTTGAGTTACAATTGCGGTACTTTAAATGTTAAATGCGGTACGTTGAGTTGCAATTGCGGTGCTTTAAAAGTTAAATGCGGTACGTAGAGTTACGATTGCGGAGCTTTAAATGTTAAATGCGGTACGTTGAGTTGCGATTGCGGTACTTTAAATGTTAAATGCGGTGCTTTGAGTTACTTATGCGGTGCTTTGAGTTACCATTGCGGCAGTTAATGTATCAAATGCGGGTAATTTTAAATGTATTAAAAGCGCAAATTCACAGATTGTTTACAACAAACTTTATGATCATATATAAATTTCATTTTGCGAAAATTACTATATTTTTTAATCTAAAAAAACTACATTAATGAACAAAAGAGAATTAAATTTATCAGGGATGTTTCAAACTTTAGAAGAGTTTTTTAAAAAGAATGAACTTAGTTTTAATGACAAACCTGTAATTGTGAATGTTATTGCTGATCTGAAACAACGGAACCAAAACATCAGTATTTTGAATGAAGCGCAATCAATTAGCACACGTGCCGATTTTGTAATCAAAGCAGACGATAAAAAACTGCTTATTAATAATGCAATAAAAGTATCGGATGGTCTGAAAGTGATTGCTGCCATGAACAAGGACACGCGCTTAAAGATTGAAGCCGATATTTCGCGTTGGGAATTAAACCGCTCGCGCGAAAACGAGATTGTGGTTCAGTTGAAGCGACTTTTTACAACCGCACTACCATTCGCGGCTGAATTAATGCCCCTGGGTATAACATCAGAAATTATTGACTCACTGGACAGTGACACCAGTAAACTGATGAAAAGCAGTCCGGCCATCAAAAACATTAAAGTAAAAACCAAGCAAGCTACTGCCGAGTTAAATCAATTGGTGCTGGAAACCAACAATTTGATTCGCGAAACACTGGATCCACTTATGCTATTGTTCAAAATTCTGGATCCTACCTTGTACGGCGAATACAGAAATGCCCGTAAAATAATCCATGTCAACGGGGGTCGTAACGCTAAAAGCGATACACCAATAACACCTCAGTAACTCAAGAAAATTGATGATTAAATGCAAGCGCGAATCGGGAAATCCGGTTCGCGCTTTTTAATTTTTATAAAAAAATATGCTGTTTTATTTTGTAAAATAAAATAAATGTATTTACTTTGCAATTCAAAGTACTTTTATTCATTTTTACTCCTATGGAAAAGCAATTAGAAGATATAAAAGCAATACGAGAGATGATGGAAAAATCGTCTAAGTTTTTATCGTTAAGTGGATTGGCAGGTATCACAGCGGGCATTACAGCTATCGTTGGCGCCTCTTTTGCCTACTTTTATTTACTTCGTTATCCCGGTGCTACAGATTTCAATCGGTTTCAGGAAATGATTATTTTGTTGGCCGATGCGATGCTGGTGCTGATAATATCGATCGGTTTCGCCCTGTATTTTTCGTGGAAAAAAGCAAAAAAGAAGAAACTGAAATTTATAAATAAAGCTACGCTTAGCACCATTTATAATCTGGGAATTCCTTTGCTTACGGGCGGTATTTTTTCGTTGATTCTTCTGTTCAGAGGAAATGTTGAAATAATTGCCTCCAATACCCTGCTGTTTTACGGTTTGGGATTGGTAAATGCATCGAAATATACCTTCGAAGAAATTCATTACCTGGGCATTACCGAAATAATTCTTGGAATTGCAGCCGCCATTTTTCTCTACCACGGCATCATTTTCTGGACGATCGGTTTCGGCGTTTGCCACATCGTGTACGGCGCCATTATGTATAAAAAATACGATTTGAAATAACTCATGGCCAATATTATATCCAATCTGAATAAAGCCTTCGATAGCCGCATACGCCTGGGTATCATGTCGGTATTAATGGTGAACGATTCGGTCGATTTCAATACCCTGAAAGAGTTATTGGAATTGACCGACGGAAATCTCGCCAGTCATATCAAGGCGCTCGAAAGTCTGGAATATATTCAATCGTCGAAACAGTTTATCGGACGTAAACCAAACACGCAATACGCTATTACTGACGAAGGTAGGCGTAGTTTTCAGGAACATCTGAATGCTTTAGAGCAACTTATTCGTTAATTTTTTTGTCAATCAACTTTGTATTTCAAAGTACTTTCAATAATAAATTAAACATTTACAACAATCAAACAAAACATTAATTTTAAAAACAAAACAAATCGTATGGAAACAAAAGTAAAATTAGCAGAACGTATCGGCCAATCAGTTACAATCAAGGCATTTGTAGTATTATTTCTTACCTTGCTGTTGCTCATTCCGGGCGCAATGATTCAGGAATTAATCAGTGAACGAAAATTCAGAAGCATTGAAACGATTGAAAAAATCAATGCAAAATGGAGTAACGATCAAACCATAAATGGTCCGGTACTAACTATCCCTTATGAATATTCGTACATCGACGAAAAAAA
>JAKLIM010000413.1 GCA_022709605.1 Bacteroidota bacterium
ATTAAAAAGATAGGTGTGCTACCATAAATCCCATCAAAAACATATTTTTTGGTTAATATAGTATCACCTGAGTTTTTATTAATTTTAATTAAGAGGAGATAACGAGGATTTTCGTCAATCACAGGTTTATTAGATGCAATAATAATGCATGAATCTAATTCTAATGATGCAGTATAATCATGCTTTTGAAAATTCTTATACAGCTTATTAAATCTTTGGGCTGATGTGGTTAAGCTAAGTCCTGACAAGAATGCTACTAAGAATAGTAATTTTTTCATAGTTAAAAATTTGAAAGAGAAATGCTATTACAAAAATAATAGCATTTCTCTTAAATTGGTTATTCAGTTTTAATAAACTTGTAGAATTGGTTGCCTATTTGTAAATAATAGCTGCCTCCGGATAAATTGCTAATATCAATCTTTACATATTTTGATGCACTGCAATTTATTTGCTTTAATGGTCTGCTTAAATTATCATAAATAACAATATGGCCATTCATTTCAGTATTGCTTTCAATAAACAACTCATTTGTGGCAGGCACAGGATAAATGTTAACCATAGAACCAGGTACGGATGTTGTTGTGTTGAAACGTTTTTCTTTAGTGTCTTCTCTCGGTTCCGGCAAAAGAATGAATTCTTTATCGCCCTTTAATCCTGCAATAACTAATAGTCTATGTGCTAATGCATTGGCGTAATGTGTCGGTTTTTTATCAATCTTTTGAAGTAATTCTCTATTAGCAATAATTAAGTTCTTTAACGAATCCATATTATTGTTGTTTTTTGAGTTTTGCAGCATCATTTCATATACATCCAATGCCTGGTTTATTTCGTTGTTAAATTCTGATGCAGTTTCGTTAAGGTCACTTCTCAGGTAATTGATTACATTTTCAGCATCGTTTATTCGATTCATATCAGTAAAAAGCCTGATTAATATTAACTTTTCGTTATATCCTTTCTCGTTTAGTAGAATGGCACATAACGTATCTATGTCTTCAGGCACAGTACTGGTTAGTGCATTTCCAAGAAGGTTTTTAAGTATGTCTCCGCGTTTTACATGTAAATCCGTAATTTCCATCTTTTTTTCATTAATGAAATCGGAACTTTCATTAAAGTTTAATGCTGATAATTCGTTTTCCTTAGCTTCTAACTGGTCGTCAATGCTTAACATACCATTGTACTGGGCTATCATAGAAGAACTGCTTGAAGTACCTCCTCCACCTGAAACTAACCGAGTAGGACATTTATCACTATTATTAGTTGTATCTATTTCAACCTGATTTATCAAAGAAGTCGTGTAACACTGTAAACGATAGTTGTAATTTGCTTGATAAGGTAAGAAGTACGTTAAATAAGCCATATCTGTATTAGTAACATAAAAATCGCTGTATGAATTATAACTGCAATTCCAATGGTTAAACCAGTTATTGGCTGGGCATGTATCGTTATTGCAAGAATAACCTTGCTGAATTTTTACACTTGCAGTACCAATAGCATCCCCAATTACGGCAATATTATATGAATTTGTTGTGAATGTATTACACTTTATTAAAGTTCCATAAAGACCTTGTCCTGTTCCATTTGCATAGCGATCATTATTTCTGTGTAAGGCTGTTATGCCTACAGATTGGGAGCTAATATTTAGGTTATTAAACGTATTTCTATAAATACGATTATCAAGATTTAATGGACTTTTACAATTGTTTATAAACATACCCGCCAGCCCGTTTTCAAATTCATTTTCTTCAATTCTATAATAGGGGCATGCCCACATATATAGTCCATAAGTAGTATCTGGGGTTGAAGTAGCTGTGTTAAAGTAATTTTCCAGCACTTTTACATTTCCATTATAATCTTCAATATACAAGCCTTTAAAGTTACCGTCGAACTTACACTTTTGTGCTTCGATACTGGTGCCTATACGTGCCTTAAATGCCCAGTCGAGCGATTGGAATAAGGTAGGAGTCTGGTCGGCATAGGGGCATGGTATGGTGCTTGAGCCACAAGTACCCCGGGTAATTAAATTAGAGCCGGTGGCAATAATACCGCAACCGCGTGTGCCGAATGCATGAGAAGCAACTGTTGTGGTATTTTTAAACTGGCAGGTAGTAAACAAAATGCCTTTGTTATACCACATATTTACAAAGTAAACGGGTGTCTGGCTCTTCAGGTCGTACAAATCGTTATCGGTGGTAAAATAACAGCTTGTAAAGTAGGAAGCATTCTGTTCAGCATAAGAACCTGTATTTGTAAACTGTGCAAAATCGAGTGCATAGATATTATCCCTGAATGTAACTCCATTAGCCTGTATAATGCCTCCATAAGTTGACTGAGCCCCGATTTCGGCATATTCAATAATTGAACTTCCGTTCATAACCAGTTTGGTTTGAGTAGTAGTTGTTTGCGGAAATTGATTAGTACTGTTTCCTATAACACGAACTCCCAGCCACATTTTATCATTTCCACAGGCATCCACTGCCGTTAGTTTTGTGCTACTTGTGAGGGTTACACGTGCACCTTTGGTAGAACCGCTGCCCGGCTCCATATAAAGGCCTTTTCCTTCCATAAATTTTATAGTAAGACCACTAATTGTTACTGTCACACCAGCATCTACATACAGATTGTTTTTTAAATAAACGGTATTGCCACCGCCGGTATTAAACGGGTTGGAAGTGGCAGTCCATGTGCCCGAATAGCCATTTTGTACCTCTATATCGCAATCATCCGTGGATGAACAGTTCGATTTTACGATGTAACTACTAAAACCTGTATTCAGCAAATTAAAGGCATAATGATCAAAACAACAGTCTTCGCCAACAGTCGAAAAATAATTTTCGTAATTACTTCCATCCAATTGATCGCTAATAACGTAGTGCTTATAAACATTCCTATTTGAGGAATCGGTATAATATTGCATAGTGGAACTAATATAGTGTTGCATTTTTAAAGAATCAACTAACGGAGATGAATATGCCCATGTTCCGGAAGTGGGGCTGTTTGGAGTTGAAAATGTTGACAGTGTGGCATTGTCAGTAGAACCATCGCCGGTTGTCCTTATATAGTATAACTTTCCATCTCTTCCTAATTCAATATGCGAGTATCTGTAGTAAGTAGCATTATCACTTCCTATACTGATAGTTTGTTTATAAGTCGTTT
>JAKLIM010000414.1 GCA_022709605.1 Bacteroidota bacterium
ATCGCTTCGTCGCGAATTGGAGCAGCACAATTATAATTATTACGTTTTGTCTGCGCCTGTGATTTCTGATATGGATTTCGACCGGAAGTTAAAGGAATTGCAGGAACTGGAAGCAGCTCATACCGAATTTTTTGACCCCAATTCGCCTACACAACGTGTTGGTAGCGATATAGTTAGTGGTTTCGAGCAAGTGGCGCATGTTTATCCCATGCTTTCGTTGAGCAATACTTATTCCGAAGGTGAAGTGCATGATTTTTACGAGCGGGTACGCAAAGGGTTGAATGAGGATTTTGAGTTGGTTTGTGAATTGAAATATGATGGAACTTCTATTTCGCTGACCTATGAAAATGGTGTGTTGGTGCGTGCTGTAACCCGTGGCGATGGCGAAAAAGGCGATGATGTAACTGCCAACGTAAAAACCATTCGAAGTATTCCGTTGCGCTTGCACGGCAATTTCCCCGGGAAATTTGAAATTCGCGGTGAAATATTGTTGCCCTGGGCTGTTTTTGATGAACTGAACAAAGAGCGTGAACTGCAGGAAGAAGCACTTTTTGCCAACCCGCGCAATGCTGCATCGGGTACTTTAAAATTACAGAATTCGGCTGTTGTGGCTTCCCGAAAATTGGATGCTTACTTGTATTATATGTTGGGTGAGCGATTGCCTTACGATAATCATTATGATAACCTGAAAGCGGCCGGTTCATGGGGTTTTAAAATTTCGGATGCCACGCGGGTTTGTAAAAATCCTGATGCTGTTTTTGACTTTATCCGATATTGGGATACCGAACGGAAAAACCTTCCGGTGGCTACTGATGGCATTGTTATTAAGGTAAATTCGCTCAATCAACAGAAAAATCTTGGATTCACTGCCAAATCGCCCCGCTGGGCAATTGCCTATAAATTTCAGGCCGAAAAAGCTGTAACGCGCCTTAATTCAGTTACTTATCAGGTGGGTAGGACAGGAGCGGTTACTCCGGTGGCCAATCTGGATCCGGTTCAACTTTCGGGAACAACTGTTAAGCGGGCCACCTTGCACAATGCCGACATTATAAAGTCGCTCGATTTGTATGTTGGCGATATGGTTTTTGTGGAAAAAGGCGGCGAAATTATTCCCAAAATTACTGCAGTTGATTTGGACGCCCGTTTGCTTATTGGCGACAAAGTGGAATTTATAAAAAACTGTCCCGAATGTGGAGCGGCATTGATACGTTACGAAGGAGAAGCTGCCCATTACTGTCCGAACGAAAATGCTTGTCCGCCGCAGATTAAAGGAAAAATGGAGCATTTTGTGAGTCGCAAAGCCATGAATATCGACGGTTTGGGTAGCGAAACGATTGGTTTATTGTACGACAACAAATTATTGCAAAATATTGCCGATATTTACACGCTAAAAGTGCCTGATTTAGCCCGATTGGAACGTTTGGGAACTAAATCGGCTCAAAATATTAAAATTTCGTACGAAAAATCGAAAGAAGTTCCCTTTGAGCGTGTTATCTTTGCACTTGGAATCCGGTTTGTGGGCGAAACTGTTGCCAAAAAGTTAGCCAACGCATTTAAAAATATTGAAACGCTCGAAAAAGCTTCTTTTGAAGAATTAACTGCTGTAGGCGAAATTGGTGAACGCATTGCGCAAAGTGTTTTGAATTATTTTGCTGATATTCAAAATATTGAAATTATCGAACGATTGAAATCTTTTGGACTTCAAATGAGTTTGTCGGAAGATAAAATGAAAATCTCGGGCGATGTGCTAAACGGAATGTCAGTGGTAATCAGTGGTACTTTTGAGCATCATTCGCGCGACGAATATAAAAATATTATTGAACAGTACGGAGGAAAAAATACGGGAAGTGTTTCGGCGAAGACATCGTTTATTCTGGCCGGCGAAAACATGGGTCCCGAAAAGTTGAAAAAAGCAGAAAATCTGGGTGTGAAAATTGTGAATGAAACTGATTTTCTGCTGATGATTGGTGAACGAAAGGAAGAGAAAACGGAATTTACGGGGACATTGTTTTAAGAATTTGAAAGTTTGAAAGTTTGAAAGTTTGAAAATTTGATAGTTTGAAAATTTGAATTTATAACTTGTTATCTTTTTTTATTTTTCCATTTTTCCATTTTTCCAATTATCTGAGAAATACCAAAACTCCTTCCCTCGTCAGGAGGCAGGCACAGAACATGAAACGTGAAACATGAAACACGAAACAAATAAGTAAGATGTTAGAAAATCTCAAACGGTATGTTTTTATAAAACGTGCTACAAAATTTATCAATACAAATCTACGTGATCGCAGGTTTGTAAATTATGAAAAAGCAAAATCAATTTTAATATTGTTCGAAAGCGATTATTCGGAGAAAAATATTCTCGTTCGCAGAATTATTCGTAATTTGGTGAACGACGGCAAAAAAGTTAGTGCGTGGGGATACATAGAAAAAAAGGAAATTACAACAGCAATTCTACCCGATTTCAGAGTTCTACATCAAAAAGATACTGATTTTTTTCAAAAACCAAAAGTCTCGTTTTTCAACGAACTTGAAGATATGGAATTTGATTTGTTAATTGATTTGACAGTAAACGAAGTGCTGCCACTTCAATACATTGCCATACATGCCAATGCGTTATGCAAAACCGGATCAATTAAAAATGAACTTGAAGTTTACGATTTTGCTATAAATTTGGAAAATATTAATAGCAATGACGAAGAAGAACCAATGGATATCAATGCCCGATACATTTTCGATCAAATAATTTTTTATCTCAAAAGCATACAAACAAAAGATTAAAAACGTATTTTTGCAAAAAAAATAGAATTTCGCGAAACGGATGATTAATAATAAACTAACTGGTATGGGTGTAGCGTTGATTACACCCTTCAAAACAGATGAAACGATAGACTTTGATGCGTTAGCGCGCATTGTAGAACATCAGATTAAGAACGGCACCGATTATTTAGTCGTTTGTGGTACTACCGCCGAAACGCCCACACTGACTGAAGAAGAAAAGGATGATATAACCCGGTTTGTTGTCAATTGTGTTGCCGGTCGATTGCCGGTTGTTTTGGGAATTGGAGGTAACAATACGAAAGCAGTAGTTGCCAAATTACAATCCTACGATTTTACAGGCATCAGTGCCATTTTATCA
>JAKLIM010000415.1 GCA_022709605.1 Bacteroidota bacterium
CAACTTATAGAAACGCTAAATAATAAGAATCATATAGTGTTCTAAAAATAAATCACTAATGTACTGTTTATCTTCTTTTTTTTTGATGGTAAATGGTTAAACGGTAAATACATAATAAACTTCAATTCAATACAAAATAACAATAATACGGTATAAAAAATGAAAAAGAAAACAATCATAGCAAGTGTAACCATCGTAGGGCTGCTTGGAATTATGACATGGACACTGGCTTCGAACAAAAAAGCAATCGACAGCAGTAAAGAAGTAAAAACAACCCAAAGTGATGTAACTGTCACAGTAGCTCCGGCTGAAATGACCGAAACAAACGCAAGTCTGGAATTGGTAGGTACTACCCAAGCCTGCAAAGAAGTGAATATTGCTTCGGAAAGCGCAGGTAAGATTGTTCAGGTAAATTTTAAAATGGGCGATTTTGTAACCAAAGGAAAAGTGTTGGCCAAAATAGATGACACCTACAAACGGTTGGCGTATGACAATGCCAAACTGAGCTACGAAAAATGCAAAGACGATTACAACCGTAACATATCGTTGCATCAAGGAGAAGCTATTTCGGACACGCAGCTTAGGGATATAAAAATGGCTTTCGAAAATGCCACCATACAGCTTGAAAATGCAAAAAAACAATGGGACGACACCAAAATTACCGCTCCTTTCAGTGGCTATATCACAACTCAAAATACCGAACTCGGCGCTTATGTTAATCCGGGAACTGTAATTGCCGGAATAGCCGATATTTCTGATTTGAAAGTGATTTTAGATGTGTCCGAATCAAATGCTTACGAATTGCGTGAAGGACAACAGGTGAACATAATTGTCGATATAAATTCGCAAGCCAACTACACGGGTAAAATATCGAACATTAGTCCCAAAGCAAGCGCTTCGCACACTTATCCGGTCGAAATTATTATTCCGAACAACAGAAAAGAAAAACTGAAAGCCGGAACTTATGTAAACGTAAGCGTGAACATGGGCAAGAGCGGCAAAACGTTGATGATTCCGCGCGATGCCATTGTAAGCAGTGTAAAAGATCCTTCGGTGTATGTAGTGAACAACAACGAAGCTAAATTGGTAAAAATCACCACGGGGCGTAACTTTAACTCGAAACTCGAAGTGGCTGCCGGTCTGAACGAAGGTGACAAAGTGGTAACAAACGGCCAGATCAACTTAACTGATGGCGCCAAAGTAGCCATTTTGAACTAATACTAATGTGCTAATTTGCTAATGTGCCAATGAGCCAACGAGGAAATTCAGGCAAAGGCAGAGCTAAAGGTCTCCAGTCTTCAGACATTAGACATTAGACTTTAAACCCAAAACAACAATAACCCAATGAATATAGTAGAAACCTCTATAAAAAAGCCTTTAATCATCGGCGTAATATTTACGCTGCTGACGATTGGAGGTATTATATCGTACACGAACCTCAACCTGAACTTAATGCCTAAGTTTGAGGTGCCTATGCTGACGGTGCAAACGATTTATCCCGGCGCCGGAGCATCGGAAGTGGAAACTTCGGTTACCAAAAGGATAGAAGATGCTCTTTCGACACTTGAAAATCTGAAAAAAATAAGCTCCACCTCCATGGAAGGCGTGTCGGTAATCGCCATCGAACTGAATGCCGGAGCCGATGCCAACCTGGCTGTGCAGGAAGCTCAACGTAAAATATCAGCTATCAAATCCAATCTCCCCACCGATGTGAAGGAACCTTCCATCAGTAAAATTGCCCTGGAAGAGAAATCCATCCTGAGCGTAGCTGCATCCTCATCGTTGCCTTCAACAGAATTTTACAAACTGGTGGAAGACCGCATTCAGCCGCGTCTGGCAAAACTTCCCGGCGTTGGTGCGGTAAAACTCACAGGTGGTAAGGAACGGCAGATAAGAGTAAATATTGATGCAGAGAAACTGAAAGCGTATAAACTTTCGGCTTTGCAGGTATTATCGGCCATTCAGACTGCCAATATGGAAATTCCGGCAGGGAATGTGGAAAATTCAGAACAGGTCTATTCGGTACGTTTGGCTGCCAAATACTCAAGCCTGAACGAATTGCGCAACACAGTGATTGCCACTACTCCCAACGGAGGTAAAGTGAAAGTGATGGATGTTGCCGAAGTCGAAGACGGGGTTGCCGAACAGAAACTGATAAATCGTATCGACGGTAAGGATGCTATCGGACTTTCCATTCAGAAGCAAAGTGATGCCAATGCTGTTAAGGTTGCCGATATGGCAAAGGCAGAGCTGAAAGCCATTGAAAAGGAATATTCGGCCAACAACGTAAAATTTGAAATTGCTACCGATGACTCGGTGTACACCAATGCTTCGGCACATTCGGTGGTTATTGACCTGATACTGGCTATTCTCATTGTAGCATTTGTTTGCTTTATCTTCCTTCACAATATACGAAGTGCGCTGATAGTAATGGTGGCTGTTCCGCTCTCTATAATACCGGCCTTCATAGGCATGTATCTGCTGGGTTACTCGCTGAACATGATGTCGCTGATGGCCTTATCATTGGTAGTGGGTATTCTTGTGGACGACTCCATTGTGGTCATTGAAAACATGTTTACACACATGGAAAAAGGGAAGACCAGATTTCGGGCAGCTATCGATGGTTGTAAACAGATTATGTTTACCGCCATGGCTATCACTCTTGTGATTGTGGTTGTATTCCTTCCGCTGGCAGTAAGTGGCGGTATGATTGGAAACGTTCTGAAAGAGTTTGCCACACCTATTATTATTGCCACTATGTGCAGTTTGCTGGTTTCATTTACGGTAACACCGCTTCTGATGTCACGGTTCGGTAATATTCCTGACGATACCCGTCCTTCACTTTCCGGACGATTCTCAAGATTTGTGGAAAACGCGTTCGAATCACTGAAGGAATGGTACGCCGGTATTCTTTCCTGGGGATTGAAACATAAAGTAACCATTCTGATAGTTACAGTTGCCATCTTCATTGCTTCCCTGTCACTGTTCCCCGGTGGATTTATTGGTTTCTCCTTTGTTCCGACCACAGACCAGGGCGAATATACTGTTATACTGGATATGAACCCGCAGGTTACAGTTTATCAGAACAACCAGATTACCATGGAAGCTGAAAAAATCATTAACAG
>JAKLIM010000416.1 GCA_022709605.1 Bacteroidota bacterium
ATTACGCTTAGCTTCAATCATTCTAAAAGCTTCTTCCATTGGAATACGCACACCATCGTCATCTTTTTTGGCTTGATCGTAAAGGCGAATATCTTCCAGTTCTTCCAGATTTTGGAGGAGGGAATCAAACTCTTTAGCAGGTAAAATCACAAATGATTTTTTGCCGTTGTTGTCTTTAATGAATTGTGGATGTACTTTTATCATACTGCTTCTGATTATATGCTACAAATATATATAATTAGATCAAAACTACAATATTTAATAAGCAAAAATGAATAAAATGGGAATAGATTTGATGATTCAATAAAACAAACGGCTCAGAAAAATTACTTTACTGAGCCGTTTGCTATTTGAAGTTATATGTTATTTCACTCCTTTGGATTGACTTCCGGAGGATGGTTTTGCAATGCTTTCGCGCATAGAAGTATCGGCTTCAATGTTTTTCATTTTATAATAATCCATGATACCCAAATTGCCACTGCGGAATGCTTCGGCCATTGCCTGAGGTACCTGAGCTTCGGCTTCGATAACTTTGGCACGCATTTCCTGCGATTTGGCTTTCATTTCCTGCTCCTGTGCAACAGCCATGGCGCGACGTTCTTCGGCTTTGGCCTGAGCAATATTTTTATCTGCTTCGGCCTGATCCATTTGAAGTTGCGCTCCAATATTTTTACCAATATCAATGTCGGCAATATCAATGGATAAAATTTCGAATGCTGTTCCGGCATCCAATCCTTTTTTCAATACTAATTTTGATATTGAATCAGGATTTTCGAGCACGCTTTTGTGTGATTCAGACGAACCGATGGAAGACACGATACCTTCACCAACACGGGCAAGAATAGTTTCTTCACCTGCACCACCCACTAATTGTTTGATATTGGCGCGAACAGTTACACGGGCTTTGGCAATTAACTGAATACCATCTTTAGCAACTGCAGTTACAGGTGGCGTGTCAATTACTTTTGGATTTACCGACATCTGTACGGCCTGAAAAACATCACGTCCGGCAAGGTCAATGGCTGTTGCCATTTTGAATGTCAAATCGATATTGGCTTTCGAAGCAGAAACAAGTGCGTGCGTTACACGTTCGATGTGACCACCAGCCAAATAATGCGCTTCGAGTCCATCGCGTTTAACTTCCTGAATGTCTGCTTTGTGCGCTTCAATCATACACTGAACAATGGTGTGAGGCGGCACTTTACGAATACGCATCAGAAATAACTGTATCAGTGAGATATTGACCCCCGATACCTTTGCCGAAACCCATAGAAGGAACGGCACATAATACAAAAATAATAACAGAAGTACTCCTATTATTACTAATCCGATAATTTCAACTGGAAACATAATTTTTTAAATTTATATTTAATTATTCGATATACATACATATGAAAGACTCTTTACTTTTTTCTTTCTACCAAAATATTGGTATTCATTACTTCAATAACAGTAACTTCAACTCCCGGATCGATAAAATCATCATTTGTTTTGGCTTCAACGATATGATTATTAATTTTCACTTTTCCCATCGGTGCCAATCGCGAGCTCGTAAAGCCATTATCACCTACATTTATTATCATGCCTTTCATGGGATCATTTTTTCCGTCGATGTCGGTTTTAAGCGACATTTTTTCAAGAACTTTCGATCGAAGAAAAATCCATATTGCAACGCCGAGAAGTAAAACACTGCTAATAAGCGTAATATGACCGGCAGTTGTACCGATTGAATAATAAGCATAATAAACAGCACCTCCAACAAAAGCAAAACCGGCAATCCCGGCGATTGAAAGTCCCGGAATTAAAAAAAATTCAATTAAAAACAGGATAATTCCCAAAACAAGAAGAATTACAACAATAGTCGTTTCCATAATGTATAATTTTGGGGATAAAAGTACGTATTATTTTTTAAAAAATATCAATTTTTATTCAGGAAAATAATTTCTTCATTTCTGGCTTTAAGATTTTTTTCGGCAATTTCTAATTGCAAATCCAGTATCGTTACTTCTTTTCTTTGAATTTCTTTACCCATTTTTTTTCGTTCGTTTTCATTCAAAGTCGATTCGTATTTAGCTCTTAATTCGGCTAAATTGGCGAGTTCAATCTTTGCTAATTTTTCCAATCCATTGTATTCGCTCCATATTTTGAATGCATTATTGCTTTTAAAGTCCTCAAAATGAGTGTATATTAATGAATCGTTAACGATAAATTTAAATTCCTGACCGGGTTGATTTTGATCCTGAATTTTAGTAGTTGTCTCATTTTTAATTTTCAGAGTTTTACGATATAATTTTAATTTTGCAGCATTTTCCAGTGTGTCTTTGTTTTCGGTTCGGTATATTATTTTCTCGGCATTCGGTACAAATTTATAAATCACTATCTTTCCTGATGCCTGGTTTCGATCTGTAGCAAACCAACCCAAATTTTGCAGTTCGTCAATTACCATCATGTAATCGTTGGCAGTGGAGTTAAAGGGAAAACCAATATTTTCGGGCGCAAGAAAACCTTTTGAAATGGAAGAATATTTAGTAATAAAAATATCGTAACCGCCCAAAGAATGTTTGCCATCCGATGCAAAATACAAAGTTAAACCATCCAACAAAAGGAAAGGATAATTTTCATTTGCCTCAGTATTAACAGCTTCCGATATGGATACCGGAGTTGACCAGTCGTCAAGTTGTTTGAAGGAACTCAATATGTCGGTTTGACCTTTGATGGTATCCGAATAAATTGTTCGATCGCCTCGCTGTGTTGTGTAACTGATTTTATCAATATTTTCGCGCGTTTTCAGCGTTAACTTCGACTGTTTTAGGGTTCCAAGTTCACTGTTGAAATTGTATTTCTTTAAAAAGAAATTTTTATCGACCACCATACTGTCAATAATTGAAATATCTTCGATGCGTCGTATGAGTTTTGCACCAAGTTCGGCTTTACTTTTTTGGAGCTCAAGTTCTGGTAATTTTTTATCATCAGCAGGTAATGTTGCAATAAAATTTTGATACGCCTGAACAGATTCTTCAAATTGGTATGTTAAATAATACAATTCTGCTAAATACCAATCAGTTAGTGGAAATTTTGAACCGGCTAATCCGAAATATTTTATCGCATCGTTGTATTCT
>JAKLIM010000417.1 GCA_022709605.1 Bacteroidota bacterium
GATAAATGCAGAATTCCCAACAACATCAATGTAAGGAACAGCAGTTCTTACAGCATTTGAAGTATTTCCCATTCCACCTTTGGGGAAAATATGTAAGCGAGTCATGGCTGATAAACTCATGCCCGGGCCTAATTCGGCTACACCCCAGGATGAATGCGGTGCAACAGCTGTGTTAGCGTGAGAATAAACAACAAAATTATGACTGCCAATTACAAATTCATCAACACCATTATTACCCGGTGAAGCAGGAAATAAAGATGTAGGAATGCTATCAATTAAATTACCATCCATATCGTAAAGTGTTGCATACGATTGTTGACCATCTAAATAAAATAATGTTTCGCTGATTGGTTTCACGCGAGGCGCTGTGTCATTAAATTTGGCTGTTTTTCCGGGAACAAATTTCTTAATTTGAATTGGAACAAAATCCGGATTTGCAGCACCATTTGCAACATTCCAGCGGATTACCATGTCACTTAAACCTACAAGAGTTCCTGAAACCGGTGCCATAAAATAGCCGTTTCCAAACATATCACCATACACGTTGAATGTGTCGAATCGTACAGTCGCTAAATCAGGATAAAATTTGTTAAACAATCTTTTTGCCTGAGTAACTGTACCTGCATTCAAATCCACTTTCAATGCTGCAATAACTAATGGAGTAACTCCAAGATTGGTTGTCATTCCCATAAGAATAACGTTACCAGCTGCATCCACCTGAATGTCATTCGATGGATAACCAATTACTCTCAACGTATCGCTTGCAACATCTTTTTGATGAAACAATGAATCCGGAACCGGAATAATTTTATCCAAATTTCCTGTTAAACCATCGTACACTAAAATATTAGATTTGTTCATGTATTTTTCCATTAAAGTTCCGGAGGCTTCGCGGCGGCAAATTAAGATTTTACCATCTTTACCCGCCATTCCACGACAGTTAGAACCTGCTAGACCATATCCATCGGCCGGAAAACTTACTGGAACAGAATAACGCGACTGAATCCAAAGATTTTCAAATGTGTAAAGGGCTGTTTCAGCATACACTGCTGTATCCTTTACAAGGGTTGCGGCACTTAATGTGCCAACTGCAAACAGGAGTACTGCTGCACTGAGTAAAACTTTTTTCATAACTTTATTTTTTTAATTAGTAATAAATAATATAGAGAAATTAAAAGCGATTTTTTATCTTATATATTTGAGCATCAATTCTCCTTCAGTTGTTTTTAATTGAATCAAATAGAGCCCGTTTGCTAAATTTACAATCGGAATTGTGATAATATTTTCTCCGTTTTGCAATGATTGGTTGCTTGATACTTGCATTAATCGTGTGCCGGATAAACTATAAAGCGCTATCGAAACCTTCACCGGTCTTTCTGTTATTAAACTCAATATAACATTGTTTTTTTCCGATTGAAGGAGTTTACAACTCATTTCGCCGATTTTCGTAGGTCGAATTGCTGTATTGCTTTTCAAAGTAACTTTCAGTGTATCAGACCACCCTGTGTAAATTCCCGAATAACCGGCTTTAATTCTGAAATAATAGTTAGTTGGTGTTAAGTCCTTGAAAATATATTCGTTTATATAAGCACCAATCGTTTTTACAGTCGTATTCCGAACCGGGAAAGTCGGATCTTTCGAAATTTCTATCCAATAACCTGAGGTAACTCCTTCGGACCAGGCAACTTTAATATCCGTTCCAAAAACATCACTGTTCATTATTGGAGAAACGAAAACAGGAATATCAGCAACCACATTTTGTGTGGTGAAACTTACAAAAGACGAAGTTGTACTAATACCTGCAATTTCTGTTGACACTCTTGCAAAATAGTTTGTTGCACCCGATAAAATTTTATTGGGTAATGTAAATGTGTATGAATTAACGGTTTGTGAATACACCATAGCCGTAGAAACAAATTGATTATTGGTTGCAATTTCAAGCAAATAAGAACTTGTACTACTCACATTCTGCCAACTTATTGTCGGTGTTAACGAAACATTTGTTGCGCCTGAGGCAGGAGTTGTGATGGCAAAATTTTGTGGTACAAAAGTTCTGATTTCAGAAACTCCATCAGGCGAATTGGCTTTTCGGGTCTTTACCCGCCAGTAATAGGTTTTGTGTTGGATCAAAGCATCCGCTAGTGTAGTAGAAAAGTTGTTTGTAGTTAACTCTCTGGTACAGAATAATTTTGTAAACGAAACATCTTCTGCAATTTCAAGTATATAATTTTCTATATCAGTTGCGGCTTGCCAATTGAAATTGAACGGCATTATGACACCTTCGCCATTGGCAGGAGTGATTAATTCAACAACTACCGGTGTTTCCTGACTTTGACCCTGAACCTGTGCCGGAAATTCATTTCCATACCTGTCGAGCACAGCTACTGCAAATGTGTTTGCTGAAGTTGTAACTTTAGCCGGAATTGTAAAAGTTGTTGAATAAGATACGCCCAACAAATAGCTTGATTTGCTGAAATTTCCTGCTTCATTTATTTTATCGTTTGGAATTGCATAAACAGCAAATCGAATATTCTGATAGGGCGAATTCCATGTTAATGTGTTACCATTCACTTGAATATTTGTTACTAAATCGAATGAATTATGTTGTTTCCAATCAATTGCCGGAACTAAAGCTTTCTGAGTAAACTGGTATTTTTTCAGGTAATTAATAAATCCTTTGGTTTGATATAACTGTTTGGTAGAAAAGAAGATACTGCCTGGAGCACCATTTTCGTCCGACGAACGATTAATCCCTATTTGTGTGCCAATTTGTTCCTGAGTAAAATTTCCGGCAGCAACACGCTGTTGATTTTCAGTTAATAAAATTTTCTCTATATTTGAAACAGCATCAGCATTTATTTTTTGTCCCTGAATTTCCAAATCACCCTGAGTTAACATATCCGTTTGTGAAGGCACATAGTTGGAAGTGGCCAAACCGGCAATATCCTGACTCGAATAAAAATGTTTCCCGAATTGATTGGCAATTTTAGACCACCATGGACTCAGCGTACCATAATCCTGAGAGCCACCTGTTGCCCAATAAAGCTGAGGCGAAATATAGTCCACTGAACCTTCTTTGAGCCAGGCCAACGGATCACAATAAATTGAAGCATACA
>JAKLIM010000418.1 GCA_022709605.1 Bacteroidota bacterium
TACCGGTAATTTTCCAATCGGTTACTCCTAAATCGCCTCTCATATAGAAAGCATCTGCATTAGGATGTACATTTGCATTGGTAATATTTACTATTACCGCTCCAGAATTAGCAGGATACCCAAATTGAGCACTAAAATCTTTTGTTAAATTAGCAAAGCTTTGGGGTGTTCCATTATAGAATTTATCAAAATCAGAAGGTTTTGGCTCAAAGAAAGTGCCTGGATATCCTCCAATCAATGAATTTACGCATGCATTTTCTTCTGAGTCAAGGATGCCATCATTGTCATCATCCAAATCATCCCTATCAATCAAACCATCACCATCAGTATCAACACATTCGATAATATTAACAGTAATAACCGAAGTATCTGTTCCATTACATTGTCCATTAACACTATAATTGAAAACATACGAACCAACCGGTTGCTGTGTGGTTGACCAGATATTCCCCAACACAGGATCGCCTGATGCATCAGTAAAACTACCGTATTTATCAGCATTTGCACTCAGGTAGTTTAATAAGTTTACACTTCCTGAATTTTGACAAACATAGATAGTACTGTCATTTCCGGCTTTAGGATCACTTGGATTAGCAGACACTGTAAACGACAACACCTGATTAACACATGAACTTCCAACCGGTGAGGTCAAACCAATATAATATGTCCCTGCATCAGTAGCCGGATTAAAGTTATTAAAACTAAGTTTGTAATCAGTACTTAATATTGTACCCGGATCGCCCTCCTTCCACCATTGGAAATTAAGATAAGGTACACCATTCACTGCCAATTGTCCATCTGAACCAGGACATAAGCTTACGGGTGTAATTTGTGGAAGTGTTAAATTAGTTACATCGAATGTGCTGTTTAAAGTGTTTCCGCAAGCATCATAAATTTGCATAGTATAAACACCTGGTGTAAGTCCTGTAAATAAAGGGTTAATTCCATTATCCAGCGTTATTGGTGCAATAATCCGATAACCTAACGGCGGCACACCACCGGTTGCATTAATGCCCACATCTGATTTGCCATCCGGACACTGGAAGGCATTTATATTATTCAGCGCAATATCAAAAGTATAGGTAAACTCTTTCAATACATCCGAACAAGAATAGGAAGAATTATATACTTTATATATTCTGAACAGCCCTGTAGTATTCGAAAATAAAGGAGTGGATAAATTAGGGTTTGACAAACTTGTTAAGAAATATCCTGATGTGCCCGGATCACCTGTTCCATTATATAATATACCAGTGGTAGGATGACCCCATTTCCCTGAAGCAGGATAATACTTTTGCAGGTAGATTTTCTCATAACCGCCCATGTTAGTTGCTCCTGTTATATTCAGATTTACAGAAAAAGCACTACAAAAATAATTTTCAGTAATATTTAAATTTCCATGAGTATAACCAATCGGACTTATGGATGTTCTTCTTAAGAATCCACAACTATCTAAAGTTTCAATAACATAAGTTCCTGCTGGAAAGCTGGTAAATGATACTTGATTTTGATTGCTTACCCCTCCCACTAAAGTCCCGTAGTTTCCTATATGAGAGTTTGCATTATAAGGTAACGGATATGGAAATTCATTCGTTGGAAAAGCGGCTGGGGGACTATAACTTATCACTGTAGCTGACAGTAAATAGGCAGTTGCACCGTATATAATAAAAGACGCTTTCCCAGTGCCACAACCGGGAACACTATATGTGCTTTGGGCAACCTTAGCGGTGGTTAAAGTGATGGATTTAGTAGCCGTTGTACCACAAGCATCTACAGCCTGAATTGTATAAGAACCATCAGGTAATGGATTAGCGATGCTCCCAAAAGTACCGGTGCCATAGGAGTCTGCCGAACTAGTTGTTGTATTACCGGTATATGCACTAGGGGCACTTACAATTGTAAATGTAATCGGATACACCATTGTTGAAGCATCCATTGCGATATATTTTTGTCCACAACTTGCATCTCTGGCTGTTAATTGAACACTCGGTGGTGTAGTAACCACATTGTTTAGAAAAGTGTAAACTTTACCACATGCATCCGTAAATTCCATATCATAAGAATAAGAGGTCGGATAATATGGGATAATAATTTCTTTCTGAGCGGTAGCCGGAGCCGGAAAAGTGGTAACAGTACCATTGGTTAAAGTTTGATTGGTTACTACTTGAGGTGCGCCACCCGGAGGATAAGCGGTTATTTTCAACTGCAATGGCCAAAAAATGGCTGTTCCTGTATTTACTGCTCCAAGCGTATATGATCTGCGTACAAAACCGCAGGTAGTACCATCACCAACGCCATTGATATAAACAAATTGTAAATTAGGTGTATATTGGATTAACGAATAAGATGTAACTTTAGTTTCATTGCACGAATCTGTTACAGCCACATTGTAAATCCCTCCCGGAAGTCCGCTGAACACATTGCTGCTTTGTGGTCCGAGGGTGGTGTCGCCACTCAAGGCGTAACTCAAAGGCGCTTTTCCACTCGTAATATTAACTGTAATAGAGCCATTTGGTGAACAGGTTGGATTTACTGTTGTTGCCGTATAATTGAGTGCTACTTTGCCAGATACTATTGTAGCATCGGCTTGTGCTGAATTAGTTTCACCTCCAATAGTTTGTGTTGCAACAACACGATAAATACCTGCAAACAGCCCTGTTAATTGAGAAGCTGTAGTAGTTGATAGGGCCGTTGTGAAATTAGGCGATTTATAAATCGCATATACCATGTTAGATCCGGGAGTTTGCCGGAAATTGTCCAGGTCAGTCTTCCGTTACCTGTACAGGTTTCGGCCGTGGGCGTTACTGTTACAGTAAAAGGAGCAAGTGCCGCAAAAGTAAGAAACGGCAAGGCAGAAAATAGCAACAAAAGGATTGCTTTAGTAAAATTTCCGCGTCGTTTTAAAAGGGAATTTGTACTCATAATTCAAAAAAAATTAATTGTTGTTGTAAGCAATTTGATAATTCAGATCTTTGTGTGTAATGGATAAATTTTAACTAAAAAAAATCATGAAATTTTTGTATTAAATAATATTAAAAAAGTATTTGATAAAGAATATTGAAATATAAACAATTTAAA
>JAKLIM010000419.1 GCA_022709605.1 Bacteroidota bacterium
GCTGAAAGATTGGCTCCACTGTTAATAAAACCATCGTAGGCATTTTTCAAAAGCATTTGTTGCTCAGGTGTTAAACTCAATTTATCTTTTGAGTCGTAAACCGATTTAACGCGGGCAAAAAGTTTTTCATTCAAAGTGATCGAATTCGAATGCTCAGTCATCAAAGGAGAAATCTTTTGAGCTATGTCCTGTAATTCGTCCGAAGTTTCTGAACTCATTAAGTTATAAAAAGGCGAAGCAACCTTGTTTAAGAGCGAACCGGCTTTTTCGAGCGCTACAATTGTATTATCGAAAGTAGGCGTTTGTTTGTTATTGGTTATCAGATTAATTTCTTTGTCGTGTTGTTTCATTGCTTCCTCAAAAGCAGGAAAGTAATGTTCGTTTTTAATTAATTGGAAAGGAACAGTCTGATATGGCGTTTTGTAAGGGCTAAGCAGCGGATTTTCGGCCATTAACATCCCGGCAACTGAAATTGCAGTCATAATGATTAAAATTTTTATTTTCATAAATTATTGATATTTAATTGTTTATTTATTTTTTAATTAGTTTTTGAGTTAATATTCTTTCGGGTGTGTTTACTTTTAAAAGGTAAACTCCTTTTGCTGCATTGCATAAATCAATGATTCCTGACCTTATATCATCGCGATTTTCGACAACTATCTGACCTTTCAAATCAGTTACAGTCCACGAAGTTACATTATAATCTTCGGGATTAAAATAAAAATAATCTTCAGACGGATTTGGATAAATTCTAATACTTATGTTATTTGAAAGTGAAAATGTTGAAATATCTGTATTGTCAATTTTTTCATAAGAAATAATTATTTGATTTCCCTTTTTTATTTCCATTTCATTATTGAATTGAAAAGGTATATCTGCACTTTTTTTATCACCGGCATTACCACCCCAAAAACTTAAAACGGTCTCCATTTTATTAGCTTTTTCGTTTGAAAAATCAGAATAATTGATGGACGAAACGCTTCGCCATTGTCTGAAAACGGGTAACATTAAATCTGTTGATAACAAACTGCCATTGGAATTGTACTCATACGAATATTTGGTTGTTTTTTGCCAAAACATTGACGACCATCTGTAATATATTTCGTTATCTATCTTATTATTAATATAATCATAACTAATCATGGTTGAGTTTTCCCATTTATTGATTAATTTATTCCATTTTTTTGTACGCAACGACGACAATTTATTCGATGGTTCGTAATACCAATTCATCAATTCTGAATTCTCCCAATTGCCATTAAATGGTTTTTCTTCCATCAATTGCGATTTCAAATTTCCATTGGCATAATACCTATACGTTAGTTTATAATCCATGGTTTCTGATTGGATGGTGGAAATCTTTTTGATGGTTGTATATATCAGCGTGTCATTACTATAGGTGTTTTCTGTTAGTAATTTTAAAATCAATTGGCCTTCAGTCTGGAAAAACTCTCTTCGTGTTTTCAATTTTCCATTTTCATAGGTAAATGCCAATAACTTAATTTGTTCGGACATTCCGTTTGTATATTTCAAATGAGATTCCGAAATCAAACTTTCATCTTCGTACGTATAATTTATTTCGAATGTATTTACCCAGTCGTTGCCAACAAAAACTCTTTCGCGTTGAGTTTCACGCTTATTATTATTGTACAACCATTCAGTTTGAGCCTTTTTTACCCATAAATTTTGATTTAAATAATATTTGGTCTCCAACATTTTATTGCTTGTATTGTTGTCGTAATAATACAAATAACGAAAAGTTGTATCATTATCCATTACTTTCAATTGTGTGATGAGATTTGAAGTTTGGGCAAATATTAATACAGGAACTATTGTGCAGACCATTAGGGCAAAAAGTCTCGGGGTGATTTTCTTCATTCTTTACAATAAGTATTTATAAAATAATAAATTTTTTCCAAAAATACACATAATTATTCAAAGAACAAACAGTGAAATTTTGCAATTGATTGTTATAAACAACAGTAAGTTTTTGAAATTGTTTGCAGTTTGGTTAAAATTTCACATTCGGGGTAAAAAAAAACTCAAACCTGACAAAACTAGAGTCAAATTTGAGTTTTTTATAAATTAAAGAAATCAAAACTCAGGGAACCTGAATATTAAATTAAACCTGCAGTTTCTAGAATTTCAGCCATTTCATTTTGTACATTAAGCGCTTCAATTCCTGCTTTTTCGGCAAAATCTTTTTCGGACGAAGCATAAATAATTTGACGCGATGAATTTACGAGCAAACCACAGCTGCTATTCAAACCATATTTGGCTACTTCTGCCAGGCTACCACCCTGTGCTCCCACTCCCGGAACCAATAAAAAATGTTCGGGTACAATGGCCCGAATATCTGTAAGCATCTCGGCTTTGGTAGCTCCCACAACGTACATGAGGTTTTCGTCAGTTCCCCAGTTGAGCGAAGTTTTTAATACTTTTTCGAAAAGTCGCTCGCCACTTTCTTCATCTTGCATAAACTGAAAATCGTATGCACCTTTGTTCGAAGTCAATGCAAGCAGGATTACCCATTTATTTACGTAAGTAAGAAAAGGCTTCACCGAATCCTCACCCATATATGGCGCTACAGTTACCGAATCGAAATCCATGTTTCCCAGAAAAGTACGTGCATACATGGCCGAAGTATTACCGATATCGCCCCGTTTGGCGTCGGCAATAATAAACTGATCGGGATAGTTTTCGCGGATATAATCAACCGTTCGCTCCAACACATCCCAACCGGCGATACCCTGACTTTCGTAAAAAGCCAAATTTGGTTTATACGCTACGCAATAATCAGCTGTGGCATTAATAATGGCTTTATTAAATTCAAAAACCGGATCTTCAGATTCGTCGAATAAAAATTCGGGAATTTTATTAACATCAGTATCCAAACCCACACACAAAAAGGATTTTTTACGCTGAATATTTTCGAATAATTCTTGTTTTGTCATGATAATTGATTTTTTATACATCAAACTATTTTCTTTAGCTAACTTGGCTGTCTCAAATGAAATTAACTGTTCTTGCATACTTCAATTGCTTTTAAAATTACTCGTTTTCTAGACTCTTCATAT
>JAKLIM010000042.1 GCA_022709605.1 Bacteroidota bacterium
CTTATCCGTTTAAATCAGATTTATCCGTTAAATCCGCGTTCCAATATTTAAAAAAAAATCAATGGAAACGCGGATATTGCGGATTTGGCTGATATTCGCTGATTTTATATTTATATTTTAAAACGGATTTGTTTCGGATTTTTAATTTCATAAATGAAATTGATCTGATTTTCTATTCTTACTTTTATTCAAGAAAATTTTCCTGGTAAATTCAGCATTTTTCCCAAAATTAAACAGTAAACCCAGTTCAATTTTTGTTGCTTTTAAATAGTTTAATAGTTGTAATTCGTGCTCTTCTTGTAATTTTACACGAGCTTTCAATTCAAGTATAATTACGTTATTAATAACAATATCAGCAAAATACTCTCCGACCAACTCAGATTCGTAATAAACATTGATTGGTTGTTGACATTTCACGTCAAATCCAGCCTTCCGTAATTCAATAGCAAAAGCATTTTGATATACTTTTTCTAAAAAGCCATATCCCAATGTATTATAAACTTTATAATAACATTTAATAATCCTATCAGTCAATTCTTTATGCAAAAGTTCCATAATTAAATATATTAAGTGGTTGTTTTAAAAAAATATTAGATTGTAAATTCTTATCCGTAATTTGCGAAGCAAATTAAAATCACGATAAAATCCGTTTAGATTATTCTTATCCGTGTAAATCAGTTTTATCAGTAAAATCCGCGTTCCATTTATTTTTATTTATAAACTTCTATCTTTACAGGTGAGCAAAGTCCTCTTTCAATGTGTTGCCAATGTACATATCCTGTTTTTTTATAATTTCTATCCACGAAATTGATTTCATTAAAAATGCGCCAGTCAATTTTTTGACTGTCATAATCAGCAATACGGTTTGCCGGTAGATTCGTTACCTCAATTCTTAAATTATTAATGCCTTTTTTTAGCAATTTTCCTATTCGGCACTCAAATGGAGCTGCCCAAACTGTTCCTGCATCTCGTCCGTTCACATATACATGCGCACTTTCGCGAACATCACCCAAATTCAACACATATAATCCCTCATTATCAATTTTATCTATTTCAAATGTGGTCTCATATACTCCGGTACCTTTATTGATTGTTAGTATTTGCTTATCTAAAGTTGTCCACGATTGTAATTTTGCCAGTTTGAATGTGTCTTTTATTTCAGGGTCACTCTGCATGAAATGTAATTTCCATTGATTATTTACTGCAATTTTATTTGTTAATTCATCAATCCCGTATTTCCATCTGTCAACATTTACATCCTGATTTGTATAAGTTTTAAGAATCAATGATTCGCCGGATTTCAATTGCAAATATATTTCTGATGTAGAATTATTATTAAATAACGATGCTTTACCTGTTTCACCGGTCATGGGATTAAAAATAACTGCACTTTTTACAGGCACAGATAATGTTATCCAATCACTCACACTTTCACTTTTTAACGCAGAAATAAAGTAATGATAACCATCATCATTTGAACGCCTTACTAAATGCAGGCCATGACGGGTAATTAATTCTTCTGATTTTACACCTGCTTCCTCCAGTGTTTTTTTATAATCGGTTCCAGTAATAATTAATCCTTTTCCAAATGGTTGTTTGCCGGTGTCTTGAAAAGTTGTGTAATGCGTAAATTCTTTTACTATTCTTTTCAACATCGAACGCTTTTTCTTTAGTTCACTCCATCCCGGTACATCAGTCGGATAATTACCCAGGAATACAATTTTTGCACCCTGCTTTGCTAAATCAGATATATGTTTCAGCACATTCAATGGCATCTTTTTTACTGACGGAAGAATCAATGCTTTGTAACCAACACCACTTTCAGTAACAATCTGACCATCCACACATTTAGCCGAGAGTATAAATCTATCGGAGGTATAATCCATATCATATCCATTTTTATAAATTGAATTTACAACGTGAATAAATTCCGGCATTCGTTTTTCCATGCCATGAATATCAAACTGCAACAAGCGTCCACTTTGTTCGTGCCACACATCGTAAACCGGTAAATAAACCAGAAAATCATTGTCAGGTTTGCCCATTTGCAAAAACGACTGACAGCGTGTGATATAATTCATCATGGCCGGCGCATCGCGCCATATCGTGTTGGTGGGTGACATATCGATGGAAGCATAAAATTTCCATCCGGGCCAGGCAGCTTCACGTGGTGAATAAGTGGTTCCATGAAAGAAAATATGATTCACACCGGCTACAAACATCAGGTCCAGGTCAGGTTTACATTGCGATAGCGATGTGCGGAAATGTTCCGTCAACCAGGTGAATGTTTCTGATGAAGTGTATGGTTTTCCGGCAATATGAGCTGCTGACGAAGCATATTTAAGCATCGAAAGTTCCGAATCGTTTTTGCGTGTAAGCGAATCGGTGCGCAATCCTTTGATTCCAAAATCCGACAAACCAAAACCTTCGCATTCGGGCACATCAACCGTAGCATACAAGTCAATCAGGTTTCCGGGCGAACCGTGTGCCTGATTACGCGTCTTACTTCCGTGAGCGTGTGCCCAGTCTGTCCATTGTTGTGTGAAGTTTTCGAGCAACAATTCAGCCATTGTCTCCCGGTAATCCGAAACCAACCGCGCCGTTTCGTCGGTACGTTCTTTGGCCAGAAATGCAGGTAAATGTTCTTCCAGTTTGTATCCGCGGCGTTGCTGAAACTGTTCGAAAAAATCTTCTGTCCAGTCAGCTCCATACACTTCGTACGAATCGTTGAAAAAATTGTGCGGATAAGCTGTATTGTTTGCTGCAAAAGCTTTATCGAACCGCGAAAAATAATTCCCCACTGCTTTTTTCGAAAAATGATCCATCACGTAACCTTCTCCTCCGGGAGCTGCACGTTTCACCATCTGAAAAGTCTTTCCATTGAAAACGGCAATGATTGTCCATTCGCCTTTGGGCGCTTTCCAGTTTAATTTTTGGTCGGCAGCAAGCAGTTTTGTCAGATTCAACATCTTATTCTGATTGAAAGCCATTACCCGCAAGAGTTTTGCTTTTTGTTGGTCTTTTTCCTTTGGAATAATTATTTCAGTAAAATTTTCACCAACTTTCACCACATATTCCCTGAAAACCAGTTTTGAAGCAGCATCTTCAACTGTCACTTCCGGCCCGCCAAATGGCCAACCGGTACCGGTATTCATATCCGTTTGGATGCCAACACGATTATTAGTTGCCTGTGTGAACGAAAGCATGTTCATCCATTTTTCAGAAAGAAACGGAATTTCGTTGGCTGCGTTTTTTTGTACTCCATAAATGGGCGTAATCTCTACACTACCGATTCCGGCACGTGCATATTCTTCGAGATTATATTGCAAATTGGCTTTATCAACCGCGCTTCCCATCCACCACCATCGGGTACCGGGTTTCATTTCGGGAGTAATGGTTGGCCAGAGAAGCCCAAGCTCCAGCCCCCCTGCCCCCCAAAGGGGGTTCATAGAGCAGCAAAGTATGAATAGTAATGCGATTTTTTTCAGTGTTTTCATCTTTTTTTGATTTTGATTGTAATGAAATTTATATAAATCAATACTAATTTAAGTCCCCCTTCGGGGGTTCGGGGGCTAATCCTTCGGGGGATTTAGGGGGCTTTCCCCCTTCGGGGGTTAGGGGGCTCTAAAATCAAACCATATTTTCATACTGATTCCCTCATCTCCTTTTTTGATGCGAACCGAAGCCGGTTGACTGTTGGGTCCGAGATGCGGAATGGGTTTGAAATCGCGTATCGCAGGTATTTCGTACAAGAAAGAAATATCGCCGCCCGGAAATGCCGGCATCGAATTTTCCAGTCGCTTTTTGGGTTCTTCGGGTGTGAAAACACGCAGAAACAAGCCATCACTTTCGCTGTAGAAACTGAAAATTGACTCCTTTGTTTGCATGGTTGCCCAATACATATTGGCATGATAGCCTTTAAATTCGGGATAAACAAGACTTTCGAAGCTTTCGCCGGTGATGGTATTGTTGTATTCCTTGTTCCAAAGTCCGTAATTGGTGCCTTTGATTCTGTTTTTCCAAACGCGGTACGGACCACGTCCAAACCATTCCATGCCCATCATTCTGTTTTCAGGATAAGAGAAAGTCAATCCGAAGTTGGTTATGTTTTCTTCCATAAATGAGTCATCGAAACCTGTTCCGCCCGAAGCCCTGTTCAACATGATGGCCGACATGTGAAACAAGCCCGAAGGAGTCATTTCCCAACGAATAGAATCTACTCCGCCCAAATAGAAGAATGTCAAAACGGATTTATCTCCTTCCTGACGGATTTTATGTTCTTTCAACTTTATTTTCATTCCTACAGCCACCGGACCGTTGTTGAACGAAACCAACCCGCATTTATTTTTCACTTCGGTTATCAAACCTGTGTTCAGGTTAAACTGCACTTTTATTACTCCACCCAGAAGCGTGGCGGTGCTGTCTTTCAGTTCATAAGTAGCTGCACCTTCTTGATTTACGCTTTTAATTTGTTCTGCGGTATAAGTTGCAGCCAATTGCACCGGAACTGTCCAATTACAAACTGAACTTCCGTTTCCGTCCATGGCTTCGAGTTCAAGCACGTTCGCTTTGAAAAACAGTTCTGAAACGGGTAATTTGATTTTGGCAGTTTCACCACGCGCTATGTCGGGCAATATTATCTGTCCTTCTTCCACCAATTTCTTTTTCGATTCGGTAAGTGGCGAAGCGATGGAATACAAACGGTATTTCAAGGTGTGTTTGCCCAACGTGCTGAATAAATAATCGTTGGTCACAAAAAGTTCACCGTTGAATGAAGGGGTAATCATAAATTTACGGATTTGCACCGGTGACCAAATTTCACGAATGGTATAAAAACTTCCTTCTTTTTCGCGGTAAGGACCAAAAATTCCATCCGGCGCATTCGATCCATCCGAATCCAATATGCCACCTTTGTCGGAACGTTTCACCGCTTCGTCGGCAAAGCACCAGGTAAAAGCACCTGCAAAAAGCGGACTTTCAATCCATTTCAGCCAAAAATCTTCCATTCCTGCGCCATTTCCCTGATCGTATAGACCGTGGGCAAATTCGGCAGGCATAAACACCTTGAAACCATTTGTAAAACGTGCAACACCGGTTTGGTAAGCAGGATAATGATGCGTATCGAGGTCGTCAAAATCAGCCCAGGGGTGAATCACATGACGCTTTTGAGGATCGTACTTCGCAAATTCATTGTCGAGTGCCGTATTCCAGCCGCCTTCATTTCCGTTGTTCCAAAGTATTATACAAGGATGATTTACATCGCGTACAACCATTTCTTTTACCAGCTTTCTACCGACTTCGGTGTCGTATGCATTTTGCCATCCCGCTAATTCATTCAAATAAAAAATGCCCAACGAATCGCACATATCCAGAAAATGTTTGTCCGGCGGATAATGAGAGCGAACCGCATTCATATTCATTTCTTTCAGCAATTTAGCATCCTGCAAACTGATTTCGCGGTTGGTAGTTCTTCCTCCATCGGGATGAGATGAGTGACGGTTTGTTCCTTTCAACACCACTTTTACGCCATTTACATAAATACCATCCTGTTTGCGAAATTCTATGGTGCGGAATCCAATTCGTTCGGTAAACGTGTGAACAGTTTGGTTTTGTTCGTTTTTAAGTTCGAGGGTGAGTCGGTACAACTGTGGATTCTCAGTATTCCAGCTCAGCACATTATCCCACTTTACCGAAATATTGTGTTTGGTAGCTCCTGCCTCAAGATTGATGTTGTGCGTATTGAATTTAATTTTCATTTTAGGATGCGAAATCCCGGCAACCAACTTATAGTTTTGTGGTAGTGAAGTAGTAAATATTTCGGCAGATAATTTACCATCGGCCTGTGCATTTACGGCAATGCGTTCAATATTGATTTGTGGTTTTGCTTCGAGATAAACCGGACGATAAATACCGCCAAATAACCACCAATCCGCCCGACGCTCCGCGGCATTCACTGATTTATTAGCGGAATGTTTTGAAACTTTTACCTCCAGTTTATTTTTTCCGCCAATTTTAAGTTTGTCGGTAATGTTGTACGAAAACCGGTAAAAACCACCCTGATGAATTTCTCCGGCCAACAAACCGTTTATTTTCACTTCGGTATCGGTCATCACCCCTTCGAAAACGATGGTCACCTGTTTATTTTTCCACGAAGCAGGCACTGAAAAGCTGTACTCGTACTTGCCTTCTTCCATACTTGGGTTTTTCAGTCCGGCTTTATACCAACGACCGTACGTATATTCGCCAAAACCCTGAATCTCCCATTGTGCCGGGACTTTAATTTTGCTCCATTTGCCGCTGTTCATGCCGGCTGAGCAGTAAAATTTCCAGGTTGTTTCGTTGCCTAAACCCGTTCCAGAGAGGTACTGAACTTCGGTTTGTTGCGCCGAAATGAAAGATGCGAAGAATAAAAAGAAAATGATTTGAAATGATTTTTTCATGATGTGTTATAGCTATTTGCAGTTTTTACCAAACAAATATAGGAAATACAAATCATACTCCGAAATGAAAAATCAGATATTGATATTTTTTGAATAATAAGCAATGATATTGTACAAAAATCAAGGAAAATTTATTTGAAACTATGACAGTTGAATGTAAATGTAACATTTTAAGTTATAAGACTGTGACAGTTCATTATTAATGCACTAATTTAATGTTTAAGACTGTATAAGTTGAATATTGATGCACATAATTAACATTGAAGACCGTAGGAATTGAATATTGATACACAAATTTAACATTGAAGACTGTAAAAATGAATATTGATGCACAAATTTAACATTGAAGCTTGTTGGAATTGATTATTGATGCACATATTTAACATTGAAGACTGTAAAAGTTGATTATTCCTGCAAACTTTTATATTTATGACTGTAACAGTTTATTCATAATCCGACATTTCGACTTTTAGGGCTGTGAATGATCTGTTTGTGCGAGTATTTATTAAATATCAAAAAATAAGTACCGGGAATAATTGTAAAATATATACCTGATAACCTGAAAGAATTGCTCAAAAAATTTCGAACAGTCCGAAATATAAACATAGTGAATGTTCTGCCAGAAGTAATTATGAATACTCAATTATGCAAGTGCCGGGGGATTGATGTTTATTATTGAAAAATTTATTTAACAGTTATGATTGATTTATGAAATGGAATTCATAATTTTGGGGTGTTAAATTAAGCACATTATTCCATGTTACCCGATCTGACTCCTGAACAAAAATTGCTGGATATACAGTTCGATATCTTGCGAAAAGAGTTTTCGGAACTGTTGGAACAAAAAAACGAAATGCTCACTTACGACGAGCCTTTCCTTACAGCATTGTATCTTAACGCCATAGGGCAACGGCAACATCGAAAATACGGCCTCGGGGTGGAAATTAAAATACTGTTTCAGCGCATACAGCTGATGCAAGCCTATATCAACCAAAATATATATCCCGACAAACCACTGATAGAACGAAAACTGGAAAAGCAATTTAAAGAATATCATCAGAAGATTGCTGCTGAAGCCGAAAGACTGGCGGTGGCCAAAAAATTCCTGACCGACACTAATTTTCTGCCGCCACATATTGTTCAGAAAATAAAAGAAGTGTACATAACCATCGTAAAAAAGCTACACCCCGACATCAACCCTAATGCTACCGAACAGGAAAAAGATTTGCTTCTACAGGCCCAGGCAGCTTACGAGCTAAGTAACCTCGATGCCCTGAATGCTATATTGTTGAGTCTGGATTTGAACGCTCCGGCCCAAATAATAAGCCTCACAGGACTGAAAGAACAAGTGACCAAACTGGGAGAGCATGTTACAAAACTGAAAAATCAATTGACGGAACTGAAAACAAAATTCCCGTTCTCGTACCGCGACAAACTGGCCGACGAAGGCTGGATAAACAGCGAACAACAAAGTCTGGACAACGACATTGCCGCATTATTAATCGAAAAGAAAAAATACACCGAATATCTGCTGTTGATGGACGAATGGAAACCACAAGTATTAAACTAACCCCTAACCCCTAAAGGGGAAAAAGAAAATGAACGAAATAGTAAAACTTACACCTGAATTGCTGGCACTGATAGGCAGTGGCGGCGTGGATGCACTGGCGCCTTTTAGCCGCGAAATTTACCTGCTGGATATTGTAGTCGCAGGCACAAGTTATTGTACCGAGACCGATACGCTGGAACCACTCCTTATGCCGCAAACTGTACTTAAAATGATTCGGCAACCCCAAAACGAACACGACAAACTGGCCATTGGCGTTTACCTGAACAATACCCGCCTTGGCTGGGTGCCTATGGAACACAATATGGTGATTTCAAGATTAATGGATGCCGGTAAAGCCTTTTTCTGCCGCGTGGAATACACCAAACGCATCAACGATTGGCTGAAAGTGAAAGCGAAGATTTTTATGGTGGAATGAATACTATTCTATTGTAAAAAATTATAACAGTGAGGTAGGAAATGTAACGTGGATTATGTAGTTTTGTGAAATAAAATTTTAAAGTTATGCTAAACTATTATTATAAAGACTCAATAGAAAATTTTCTCAGAAAAGATGAAGAGAGAATTCTTGGTGAAATATCTAAGAATAATATGTTTGGACATATTTCAACTGAACGTTTTGCATGGATGAATCAAATAACCATACTTAAAGAATCACTAATTGGTAAAGTCGGTCAAATTTTATTTGAATTCTCAATACCACGAATGGGAAAAAGAGTTGATTGTATTCTGATAATAAAGAATATTGTCTTTGTAGTTGAGTTTAAGGTTGGACAAAAAGAATATTTAAACAATGATTTAGACCAAGTATGGGATTATGCATTAGATTTAAAGAATTTCCACGAACCTAGTCATCAATCTTTGCTTATTCCTATATTGATTGCGACTGAAGCTAAGAAATCATTTATTGAAGTTTTTAGTACAAGTCATGATGATAATCTGATTTATCCAATACGAACCAATGCATGTGATTTAAAAGAAACATTTGAAAAGCTTTTAAATTTTTTTACTGAAGAAAAAAGCATTGATGGCGAACATTATCTGCAAGGCAGTTACTCTCCAACACCAACAATAATTGAAGCTGCAATTTCGCTTTACAGTAACCATAATGTAGAAAATATAACTCGTAATGATGCTGGAGCTATTAATCTTAAAGCTACTTCAAAATATGTTTCGGAAACAATAGAATATGCAAAAGCTAATAACAAAAAAGTAATCTGTTTTGTAACGGGCGTTCCTGGCGCAGGTAAAACGCTGGTTGGTTTAAAAGTAGCTACTGAACATTTAGATCAAGAGCATGGGAATAAAAGTGTGTTTTTATCAGGAAATCAACCTTTAGTAGATGTTTTGCAAGAAGCATTGACCAGAGATCGATATTTTAGTGAACGAAGTAAGGGGAATAAAATAACTAAAAAGGAAATTAAAGAAAGTGTAAAAACTTTTATTCAAATAATTCATCATTACAGAGACGAATACTTGCGTGATAAAAAAGCTCCTTATGACCATGTAGCCATTTTCGATGAAGCTCAACGAGCATGGACTAAAGAACAGACAATCAATTTTATGAAAAGAAAAAAAGACATACCCGATTTTTCTTATTCTGAACCTGAATTTCTGATTTCGTGTTTGGATAGACATGATGATTGGGCTGTAGTAGTTTGTCTTGTTGGTGGTGGTCAAGAAATTAATACAGGTGAAGCAGGTATTTCAGAATGGTTAGATGCTATACAAACTCACTTTGTAGATTGGGAAACACATATTTCACCTAAATTATTTGATTCTGAATATAATGCAATTAATGCAATAAATTTATTAAGAGATACACGAAAAGTTACATTCAACGAAAATTTACATCTTTCGGTGAGTATGCGTTCATTTAGAGCTGAGAATGTTTCGAAATTAATAAAACAAATTCTTGATTTGGATAAGGTCGGTGCTTGCAAAACCTTAAATCAATTAGAAGGAAAATATCCAATCGTTATTACTCGCGATATTATTGAAGCAAAAAAATGGTTGAAAGAAAAGGCACGTGGCTCTGAACGATATGGTGTTGTGGCTTCCTCACAAGCATATAGATTGAAACCATTGTGTATAGATGTTCGTGTTCAAACTGATCCAGTGCATTGGTTTTTAGGAGAGAAAGATGATGTGCGTTCTTCGTATTATATGGAAGATGTAGCCACTGAATTTCAAGTGCAAGGGTTGGAATTAGATTGGGCTTGTGTTACTTGGGATGGAGATTTTCGATATACGGATGAAGGTTGGAAGTCCTATTCTTTTGTAGGGACTAAATGGAATAATATCAATAAAGAAGAACGTAAAAAGTATCTTATTAATGCTTATCGAGTTCTTTTAACCAGAGCACGTCAAGGGATGGTAATTGTAGTTCCCGAAGGAAATATAGAAGATCATACACGTCAACCTGAGTTTTATAATAGCACATTTGATTATTTGAAAAAAATTGGATTAAAAGAGATATAAAATGCCGTCAGCTTCTACATTATTACAACCAGCTTTTATTACTAATGATTTCATTAATCTTAAAAGCCTTAAGTTTACCGAATATGAGATTATATTCCGTGTAAACGTTGGTTATATAATAAAAAGTATTAATAATATAAGTGTCAAAGAACAACTTCTTTTTCAGCGTTTTAATAATAAAAACCAACAACTTAATTTAATGTTGATTGATAGCGTTTTCCCAATAATTTTAGCTGATATGGCCTTGTTGGTGCTTTTGGGCAAAATTAAAAATTTAAACGATTACTTAAATTCAAACGAAAGAATTGTTTTTCCTCAAGTAATAAATGACAAAATATATTTTGAGCGTAAAATAATGGACTTTATAAATGGTTTACTTTATGGTGAAGTTGGAGGAAAAGTTGTTTGGAACGGCGAAACAGATAATCGAAAAATATTTTGTATGAAAAATAATAATGGTGAATTAGAATTCTTTTCGATTTATGATAGAAAAAAACTTTTTGAAATATTGATTTCAAAAATGATTTTTGATAGTTCTGATTCTCAGTTTATTAATGATAATAGACGTGAAGTCAAAGTATGTTTAAAGTTTAAGTTTTGAATAATTTATTTGTGTTAAGAGATATTCATTTATTAAAAATATTGCCTTGTACTATATAAAGTATTTGCAGTTACTCTAGGTGAACTTATGAAAGTAGCGGTATTGTAATAAAGAAAAACTAATTTAAGACCGAATTGGTTTCCCTTCGCTGGCGCGGTTTTGTAAACCGAGCAAATACTAAAAATAAGCAACGATCGCTGACATGAGCTATCGGGAGTTAGAGCTTGTAATGAGGAAAACTGTAAACAAATTTAAGTAAGATAGAAGGCGAGATGTGCTGCCCTTTAGCTACGCTGACCGTTGGTTCAGGGCGCAGGATGACATTCGGCATTACTAACCCAAGGCGCTGACGTTGGGTTGATGCTATAAATGGCTTTCAGCCAAATAATTCAAATGTGTCAATAATTATAAGCAAATATAAAACTATGACAGCTCAATTTCGAGATGTGTTAATGTATCGTGGCGAAAAGCATTTTATGAGTGCCGAACCCCTTGCTCCCTATTTGAATGAAAAAAATATATCGGTATATTCAAATTGTACGGCCTGTTGGCGAGGATATTTTTCAACATGGGAAATGATAGAAAGAAAACTTTATCTTATCAAACTTACACCAAGTTTTACCGACGACGAAGGGAGAAAACTTTTGAATATGGAATATCTATTTCCGGGTCAGGAAAAAGTATTTGCTTCATGGTTCAGTGGCGAGGTATTAATACAGGAAGGTGAGCTGATTAAATATTTTCATATGGGTTATGGATCTAAGTATGAAACTCATATGTATTTGATTTTTGAAAAAGGTATTATAGTAGATGTAAGGGTAGAAGATAATCGTGGAAAAGTGTTTACTGAAAAGGATCACCCATTTTACAATTTATTTCATAAAAATGAGTAAATTTAATTTCATATCGTTGTAAAGATAAGTATAATGTATGGCAAAAAAATATCTACCAACAATTAATTAATGTATGAATTTTTTTATTCGATTATTGGGAAGGTCATTTGACAAATGTAGTAACAGACCTAACTGGTTTTGGAAACCTGTTAGGTCTTGAACGTTTGCAAAACCAGAAGTGGAATGGTGGCAGCAGAGATGGAGGAGAGGTATAAATGAAAAATACAACACATGAATGTATTATTTTGGAATATAAAGCGCAAACCTGAAGATAAAGTTTTTGGTAGAATCAAACAAATAAATTTATAAATACAGATCACGTTAAATTATTAATTATGAAAGCATTATTGATCATTGTTTTGGGTTTTTTCCCGGTTTTAATTTTTGCACAACTCAAACCGGCTTATTATGTAACAAACTCTTACGATACTGTTAAGTGTCAGATTGTTGCGTTAAAAGATTTTTGGGGTAAGAAAACAGATCCCGCAGCATTTCACGGTAGAATAACTGTGGAAGAAAATGGCGTAAAGAAAAAGTTTAAACCGCACGAAATTAAGTCGTTTACAGTTTTTGATTCAGATAAACTCACATTTAAATACGTTTCGTTACCGGAGGATAAAAAATATTTTGTTCGCATGGTAGTGGAGGGCGGCGATCTGACGCTTTATAATTTTTATAGCTTTCATCCTTACGATAAATCGTATTCACCAATATCTGTTTTCGTAAAAGAGGGTAAGCAATATCGGGTAATACCGATTAAATATAAAAAAACAATTGAAAGTATGATTTCAGATAAACCGGAGATTTATGCAAAATGGAAAGGTGGAGAATACAAAAATTCTACTTTTGAAAAAATTACATTGGATTACAATGCAGCTAAGTAAAAAGCATCGGATACAATAATGCGTATTTTTTCGAACTGTCAGTCTGTCGGGGTTTCTCCAGCTCCCGCGCGTTTGTTGTTGTAATTTGAATGCCACACGATAAGAATTAGTACTGCTGCTTTTGGGAAATATCAGCCTTAAAACCCCCTGAAGTGGGAATTACCAAGAGATAGTTAATATATATTAAATGTAGCCTTAATTTGAATATAATTAAGTTATATGTAGTATATTTGGAAATTATTTCCCAAATAAACGTATAAAAACATGATTCAGGAATTTTACGTCGAAAACTTCATGTCGTTTGGAGATCGGCAATATGTATCATTTGAGGCAACCAGCGATAAAACTTACCTCGAAGAACTAACCGTAGAAGTGAAGCCCGGAGTACGGTTATTAAAGGCAGCTATTTTATACGGAGCTAATGCATCGGGTAAATCCAATTTGCTATCTGCAATTCAAACTTTGTGGCATTTGCTGATTACACCAAGAGATGTAAAGAGTAAAACAGTAAGCCAATATAAACCATTTGCTTTAAGAAAAGGTGATCCCACTGTTTTTGGATTTACATTTTATATTGCAGATGTAAAGTATATTTATGAAGTAAAATTGAATGAAACTTCAATACTATCAGAAAAACTTGATTATGTTAGTGGGTTGAGAAAAGCATTGTTTTACGAAAGAACAGAAGATAAGAAAATAACTTTTGGCTCTAAGGTAGGGCTGTCGAAAAATTCGGTAAAAACAATTATATCGAATACCTTGAACAATCATTCCTTATTGTCGACATTTGCAAAAGTAATAATTGAAGATGAAAATTCGGAATATGAAAAGTTGTTTCATTGGATTGAGTTGCATGTGCATAAAATAGATGAACATGTCAAATCGTTGAATATTGCGTTAGAAGCGCAGGAAGACAATAGTTTGAAAAAATTTATCACTGATGCACTTCGAAGTTCAGACTTTAATATCACTAACTTCGAAATTGTTGAAGAGCTGGAAGAAGATTTAAATGAGTTGAAAGATAGAATTGTAAATACAAATATTCTATCAGAAGAAAAAATAAGCAATCTGTACAAAAAGCTTGTAAAAAAAATTAAATTTACACATTCTACCACACAAGGAAATTTTAGCTTGAAATTAGAAGAAGAATCGTTGGGAACAGTGGAATATTTCAAGCTGAGCAGGAAAATATATGATTTAATTCATTCGGATTGCATCTATTTAATTGATGAATTTGAAGATAGTTTACATTACGATTTGATGTTAAATGAGTTATTGAAGTTTGTTCGCAACAGCAATCATTCTCAACTGATTTTTTCAATTCACAATCAACAATTATTAGAAGAAGATTTTATTCGCCGTGATATGGTAAAGCTGGTTGAAAAATCGCATGAAACTGCTGAAAGCCAGATATATTCAGCTTCAGATTTTAAATTACATAAGAAACTGTCGTTGTTTAATGCCTATAAAATTGGTAAGTTTGGTGCAAAACCTGAGCTGGGTTCTACCCTGATTTCGAACCATGAAGAATAATTTATGGGAAAGCCTATACAAACTCAGGAAAGAAAGCGGGTTGCCATAATAGGTGATGGTAAAACAGAAATCGCATATATCGAATCGTTGAAAATAGCTTTCAGAGAGAAATTATCTGATTATTCCTTACAACCCCGTTTACCAAAAGATTCTTCGGTAAAAGAATTAGAAAGGTTTATTGTGAATAATCTGGTCTATGATAAAGTCCTGTGTATTATTGATATGGATACAAAGTTGAGAGATCAGGTAGAAATGACAAAGTATATGCAATTAAAATACAAGTACCGGAAAAATAAAAATGTATTATTTTACGAAACACATCCATGTACCGAATTGTGGTTTTATTATCATTTTCAATACACTACTGCTGAATTTGGTAAGTATGAACCGGATCTTAAAAGAATGCTTGAAAAGAAAATTCCCGGTTATGAGAAGAAACACCCATACTGTACACATCAATATATGCTGAAAAGCGGGGGAAATTTAGAAACAGCAATTATCAATGGTCGTAAATCAATAGATTCTAAAAACACTGATGATAGAAATTATACTTATTCGGAAATGGATCATTTTTTTGAGGAAATTGGAATTGTTGAAAAGCGGGAGGATAAAAAATAATGATGTAAGCCCCATGGAAATACATTGTCAATATTGATTTACTGAAATTGCCAAAACTGCATTTTGGAAGGTTTATAAACTACATTAAATAAAAGTATCTGCCTATGCCGGGTAATCAGCTCAATATGGCAACTGACGAAATGGTGGCATTGGCACTTTTGAAAACAGGTGAACTTTGGATAGAACGACAGCCGCGTGGTGACTCTGCTGTAGCAACCATAGTGATACCTGTGGAGGATGCAACCACCGATGATGTGCTTGGTGTTTATCTGTTCGCTAAAAGGGCAGATGGCAG
>JAKLIM010000420.1 GCA_022709605.1 Bacteroidota bacterium
CATAGTCGTGTATTTTAGTTTATTAATGCAGCGATAACAATCAAAAATACGAAATTTGGTTATGAGATCCAATCAAATTAAACCCCTTCAGGGTTTTACATCTTAGAAAGACTCTTTACCCCCAGATTGACTGGGGGTTATTCATATTTACCCCCTACGGGGAAAGACTTTCTTTCCTAAAAATTGAAACGTAAGTAATTTTCAACTCAAACTATTGCATTTACAAATATTCGATTGTACTTGACCGAAAGTGATAAACAGAAAGATCTAACCTGTTAATTATTTGCTATTTACAAATGCCTTTAATCTTATATCCAATTCTGCAATTTGGTCCATTCGCACAAACGAAACACAAATTCGTAATCCGTTTTTGTTTTCGCTTCCGGTTATTAATAATGATATGGCGCTGAGACCGTAATATAAGAATTCTTTCATCAATTGGCTACTTGTCATCGCCGGGTAGGCAATGGTGAAATAAAAGCCTTCGGCTAAATCACCATCTTCATCATTATAAACAATATAAAAACCGTGTTTCAGAAAAATCGCTTTCATCTGATGGGCTTTTTCACCGTAATGACGTAATTCGGTGGTGAAATTAATTTCGCCGTCGTTGGCCGCTTTCAGCATGCTTGCCAATGCATATTGTGCTGTGTGCGAAGTACCTGCGGTGGTGGCATATAAAACGCCGTAAGGAATAAAATGCCCCAGATAATCGCTTGTGAAATAATTTTTCAGGTTTGGATATTGTCGGGTGCGTAACTTTTCGGAAGTTATCATCATGCCAATGCGCTGTCCGGCGTAACTGAACACCTTAGATGCCGAAAGCAATAAAATATAATTATCGGTGTAATGAGCCACTGTTGGTTGATAAGGTGGAACTCCCGGAATACCGTAATCGTGCCGAAAATCCATGCCAAAATAGGCCAGATCTTCAATCACAATAACATCATATTTTGTGGCTAATTCGCCAATAATCTGCAATTCGCTTTCGCTCAGACTTATCCACGAAGGATTGTTTGGCAACGAATATGTTATAGTGCAAACATTTCCGGCAACGAGGTATGACTCAATTTTGTCACGCAATTTTTCTCCCCTAAAATTCAGAATATCGAATGACTCGAAAGGTAAACCCAGCAATTGCAACTGAGATTTATTAACAGGAAAACCGGGATCGATAAAAAGCGTATACGGTTTTTGAGGATCGGTGCGTGCTGCTGCCAATAAAGCTGCGAAACTACCCTGCATTCCGCCCACTGTAGGTACACAACAAACCGGAGAAACATTAATATCCATAAATAATTTTGCAAAACGGGCAATTTCCGTTTTCGCAAAGGATATTCCTTCTATGTTTGGATACGAATTGGCAAGTCCTAGATCGAGCGCCTTTTTTTCAGCATTAATTCCAATGGATGAAGCAGGCAAACCGGGAACGCCCATTTCCATGTGTATAAATTCATGACCGCTTTGCTGTTCGATTTGCGAAACCAATTTCCCAACTTCGCGGATAGACAAACGAGTAATGTCTGATTCGCCAAATTGAGCAAAAAGCGTATCAACAAGTTCTTTAGTTATTATCATTAGTTATATAAATTCTTAATGTTGCAAAAAGGAAACGAGGAAACGAGGAAACGTGGAAACGAGGAAAAAAGGAAAAAAGGAAACAAGGCGAAACCTCAAACCTTTCAAACCTCAAACCTCAAACCTCTCAAACCCTTAACATGTCCGTTATTCCCCTTTAGGGGTTAGGGGTCATTTTCCTCTTATCAATTACTCTGACTGCTTTTCCTTCGCTTCGGGCAATGGTTTTCGGTTCGACCAGCGTAACTTTTACGCTCAATCCGATGGCACTGTTCAGCGCATGTTGAATTTTATTCGATAACATTTGAAGGTCACGAATGGTATCCATTAAATTCGATTCATCCATTTCTACTTGTAATTCAAGGGTATCAAGGTTGTTTTCTTTATCCACATACAGTAAATAATGCGCGCTTGTTTCGCCCATTTCGAGCAATACATGCTCAATTTGCGATGGAAACAAATTGACACCACGAATAATCAGCATATCGTCGCTTCGTCCGGTGATTTTCTTCATACGAACGCTTGTTCTTCCACAAGTACATTTTTCGCGATTTAAGGTCGATAAATCGCGGGTATTGTAACGCAATAATGGAATTCCTTCTTTGGTAAGGGTTGTAAAAACCAATTCACCTTCCATTCCATCCGCTAAGGGTTGTTTTGTATCGGCATCAACTATTTCGGGGTAAAAATGGTCTTCGTGAACATGTAAACCTGTATGAGCCGGGCAATCATTGGCTACGCCGGGTCCCATAATTTCACTCAGTCCATAAATATCGAATGCTTTAATTCCCCATTTCTTTTCAAGTTCAAGTCTCATATTTTCAGTCCAGGGTTCTGCCCCGAAAATTCCAATTTTCACTTTCATATCTTCTAACGAATAACCATGTTCGGCCAATGCATCGCCCAAATGTAAAGCGTAAGAAGGCGTGCAAGCTAAAACTGTAGAGCCAAAATCGGACATGAGCTGCAACTGACGGCGGGTATTTCCACCCGAAATGGGAATCACAGTACATCCCATGTTTTCGGCACCGTAATGAACTCCAAGTCCACCGGTAAACAGGCCATAACCATACGAAACCTGAATGACATCTTCGGAAGTAATTCCGGCCATTGCCAAACAGCGCGACAGCACTTCTTTCCAGTTTTCAATGTCGTTGAGCGTATAACCTACCGTGGTTGGTTTGCCGGTAGTACCGCTCGAAGCATGTACACGAACAATGTCTTTCATCGGCACTGCAAACAAATCGAAAGGATAATTATCGCGCAGGTCGGTTTTGTAGGTGAAAGGTAGTTTTACAATATCATCAATTGAGTGAATATCAGAAGGTTTTACGCCCATTTCGTCCATTCGATGACGATAAAAAGGAACGTTATTGTAAACACGGTTCACTAAATCGATAAGATTTTTGCTTTGCAGAGCACGCATATCTTCGCGACTCATGCATTCAATTTTTTCATTCCAGATCATATTGCGTTTTTTAAATCAGATTCGTGA
>JAKLIM010000421.1 GCA_022709605.1 Bacteroidota bacterium
TGGGCTGCAATGGCAAATTTAGCAGTAGGACTTTCGGATTTAGGTAAAATTAATTTCTCTGGTAGAGCCGAAACTGCCGGATACGGAAGTATTGAAAGTAATGTGATGAATCGGAGAATGGACGATTTATACCAAATGAATTTTTCTACTTCACTCGAACTGGGAAGATTTTTACCCGAAAAGGCAAAAATACAAATTCCGGCCTATTTTTCGTATACCAACGAAACCATTACCCCAAAATACAATCCTCTTGATCAGGATGTGTTTATGAGTGATGCCCAACAGAGTATGAATTCTGATTCGGAACGCGATTCGTTAAATATGATTGCACAAACGGTTCAGACTTCAAAAAGTTTTAATGTCTCATCCGCAAGAATTAATATTAAAAGTAAAAAACCACAGTTCTACGATCCTGCAAACGTTTCGGTGACTTATGCTTTCAACGAAACGAACGAACACAGTTCCGAAATTCTGAAAAATACAAATAAACAGGAACGTGGTTCGTTGAACTACAACTTTTCTTTTAATTCGCAACCCTGGGAACCTTTCAAAAAAGTGAAAGCATTCAGTAAACCGGCCTTTGCAATTATCAAAGACTTCAACCTGAATTACATGCCTCAATCGATCAGTTTCAATACCGATATGAATCGTCAGTTTTCGCAGACTCAACTCAGGGATTTTAATGCCACTTCTTCTGTTGCCGGTCAAAATGTAGATTTGACTTTCAGCAAAGACTTTATGTGGAATCGCCAGTTCGATATCAAATATGATTTGTCGAAATCATTGCGTTTCAGCTTGCAAACCGCAATGAATGCCAACATCGAAGAATCTCGTTTCACACCCGAAATTGGGAAAGAATATTACGAACAATGGAAAGATACGGTTATGGCAAGTATCCGCAAGTTAGGTTCGCCGTATACATATCAGCAGGTTTTTTCAGCTTCGTGGGCTGTGCCGATCAATAAAATCCCTCTTTTCGACTGGGTTACAGCCAATGCGTCGTACAATTCGACCTACAGCTGGAACCGTACAGCTACAATTCAGGGAGCAGATAACATCGGAAATGTTGCGTCAAGTATGGGAGCCTGGGAAGGTGATGCCAGTTTTAATTTTGAAACCCTTTACAATAAATCGAAATATCTGAAAGATGTTAATAAAAGGTTTAGTAATCTGCCACAAGTACAACAAAAATTTCAGCCTAAGTCATTTAAACAATCGATTAGTATGAAAAAAAATACGACCGATAGTTTGAAGCATAAACTTGGAAGTGAAAAAATCAGATTACTGGCCACAGATAAGTCGGGTAATCCGGTTAAGTTATCGTACAAGGTTATTAATCCCACAACCATTGTTTATACTTCCAAAGTCAATGCTGACAGTATTAATGTATCGATTACAACACTTGATCCGAAAGATCTTCCGGCAAGCAGGGATGTTATTGATTTTGTAAGTCGAATGGCTATGATGACGCGCAGATTATCCATCACATACCGACAATCGAGCAGCATGGTTTTACCCGGTTTTTATCCCGAAGCGGGATTTTTGGGACAACAAAAAACTTCCGACGGAATGTATGCTCCGGGGCTTGCTTATGCTTTTGGTTTTCATGATGATAATACAATAATGAATGCTATTGATAACAATTGGTTGTTTATGAGTGATTCAATTATCAATCCGGCATCGACAGCTTTTACTTCCGATTTAGATATCAAAGCTTCGCTTGAACCTATTCCGGGCTTGAAAATTGATTTGAACGGAAAAAGATACATGGCTTCGAATACTACCATTCAATACATGTTCGACGGAATGCCTCAAACATTCAACGGAAGTTATAATATTACTCAGTTGGCCATTGCCACTGCTTTCAAACCGCTGAAAGGTGCCAATGATAATTATTATTCTGAAGTGTTCGATAATTTCCTTTCAAACCGCGAAATTATTGCAGGAAGGTTGAATGCTAAAATGAAAACATATCCCACAACAGGTTTCTTTAGCGATATTCCGAATATTGCCGGAAAGGATTACAATTCTGCTTTGGGAAAATATGAAATTAACTCTTCGGATGTGCTTATCCCTGCTTTTCTTGCCGCCTATTCCGGAAGAGACGCAAAATCGATGGATACCAATCCTTTTCTTTCGTTGCTGAGTGTATTACCCAACTGGAGAATAACTTACGATGGACTTTCGCGTATACCGTGGGTGAAGAATAATTTTAAATCCATCAGCATAACTCACGCTTACACTTGTCGGTATAGCATTGGTTCGTACACTTCGTTTGCAACCTGGGTGGCCATGGACGATGATAAATCGCTTGGCTATGTGCGTGAACAAACTAATGGACAAACTATTAATCCGATACCATCTTCGCCTTACGAAATTTCGAGTGTTTCGCTTACCGAACAATTCAGTCCGCTTATTGGTATAAATGCTGCTATGAAAAACAGCATGACGGCTAAGCTCGAATACAGGAAGCAACGCAACCTTGCATTGAATCTATCGAGTACACAACTCATTGATGCAGCTACCGACGAATTTGTTGTGGGAATGGGTTATTTGGTTAAAGATTTCGATGTGATTTTGAAGTTAAAATCGGACCAGCAATCAAGACTTAAAAACGACCTGAAACTGAGCGCTGATTTGTCGTACAAAGATATTAAGAGTTTGCTGAGGAAAATTGATTCGAACCTAACTCAGGCTTCGAGCGGAAATAAATTATTTAGTCTGAAAATAATTGCGGATTATGTTTTCAGTTCGAAAGTAAATATTCAATTGTTTTACGATCGCCAAATGAGCACTCCGTTAATTTCGTCTACATTTCCGGTATCGTCAACCAACTTTGGTATGAGTTTTAAATTTATGCTTACGCGGTAAAAAATAATATTTAAATTTGAAAATTTGCCCGATAACTCGAGAATTGAAATTGGGAAATTAAGAAATTGTGAAATTAAGAAAATAGAAATTAAGAAAATAGAAATTGGGAAATTAAGAAAATAGAAATTAAGAAAATAGAAATTGGGAAATTTTTTGCAGCTAAGTATCATATTTTCATATTTCATATTTTTCTAATTTCCT
>JAKLIM010000422.1 GCA_022709605.1 Bacteroidota bacterium
CATGCTACCATAATTCAACTCAAAACTTAAACCATAATGAGATGGCTCTGAAAATAGATAATAGGGAGAAACTGTAATATTAGATTGCTTATTTTCATTTTCTTGTGCAACCGCTGTAATACATAAAAAAAGTAAAACTAAAGATGTAATTTTTTTCATAATTGATAGATTTTAAAATAGTTAATATTCTCAAATGTAGAAAAAATATCACAATTTATAAAATTAGACTTGAAAATTTCATTATTAAAAACAAAAAAGCTCCAAACATAGTTTGAAGCTTTTGTACTCAAGGCGGGACTTGAACCCGCACGAACATTACTGTTCACTGGATTTTAAGTCCAGCGTGTCTACCAATTCCACCACTCGAGCCTGATACAAATAAAATTATTTGTACTATTAGGTAGTTGAGCGAAAAACGGGACTCGAACCCGCGACCCCGACCTTGGCAAGGTCGTGCTCTACCAACTGAGCTATTTTCGCAATTTTTTATTAGACGCTTTTCCCTCAAAGCGGGTGCATATGTACATTCAATTTTTGATTTGACCAAATTTTTTGAATATAAATTTGAACTTTTTCTTTACTTTTTTAAAAAAAAGAAGCGGGTCTGCACAAAACAAACCCGCCTTTTTTATACTATATCTTAAGCCAGATATACGAATAGCTCGCCTTCTACTTCACTAAAATTTAGTTTGCCTTCACGGGCTAACCAACCTAAAGCCAAGTTCAAGTCTTTTTCGTTAAGCTTAGTTGCCTTTTTTACGGTTTTCACATTTTGTTCGCCGCTTTGCAATACAGACCATACAAGTCCTGCATTTGCACCAATTTTTTCATTTAACATAATTGAATTGTTTGAGTTTATTCAAAAAAATAATTTCGGTGCAAAAGTAATATAAAATATGTTACAAAGCATAAAACAAACTGTTAAAATTGAATTATTTAAAGATTTATATGTTATACAGCATACATTTCATCAATTATCGCCTTGTATTTTTGCATAATTATCACTCTTCTCATTTTCAAAGTATTGGTTAACTCGCCGGATTCAATCGTAAATCCTTTTTTGATAAACCTGAACTTTTTAATTTTCTCGTAATTGGCCATTCCGGATTGCAATTCTACAATACGTTTTTCGTACATCTTGTATATTTCTTCAGAGGCAAGCAAATCATCAATATTGTCAAATTTTAGATTATTCTTCTTTGCATACTCTTCAAGCACTGGTATGCTTGGCACTATTATCGCAGTTACAAAATTTCGTTCATCGCCAATGACAGCCACCTGTTCAATAAATCTGTCCATACCAAGACGGGTTTCTATTTCCTGAGGTGCAATGTATTTTCCGTTCGAAGTTTTGAACAGGTCTTTTAACCTTTCAGTCATTACTAATTGATCGCCTTTAATAATTCCGGCATCTCCGGTTTTAAACCAACCATCTTCTGTAAAAGCAGCCTGAGTTGCGGCTTTATTTTTATAATATCCCGGAAAAATGGTTTTTCCTCTCAGTTGAATTTCGTTTTCTTCACCCAATCTAACTTGTAAGTCAGGCATAATTTTCCCAACGGTTCCTACTTCATAATTTACATAATCGAAACAACAAACGGTAGCTGTACTTTCGGTCAAACCGTAACCATAGGTAATTGGAACCCCGATACTACGCATAAAAAGGGTTATTTCATCAGATAATCGCGCTCCGGCAGTTGGAAGCAAATTTGCATTCTCGATACCAATCGTTTCTTTAACTTTCGAGAAAATAAGTTTATCTGCCAATTTATATTTCAGACTAAGTAATGCGCCGGGCTTTTTACCTATCCGGAGATGATCAATATTGTGTTTTTTTCCGGTTTCTACAGCCCACGTCACAATACCCATTTGTAACGGTGACATTTTAGAGATATTTTCCTTTACGCCCGCATATACCTTTTCCCAAAAACGCGGCACAGCACACATTAAGGTAGGACGTATCTCTTTTATTGTTTGTTGAATTTCAAGAGGTTTCAGGTTTATGTAAATTGTAACTCCTTTTGAAATACAGAAATAACACCACGTACGTTCGAAAACATGCGATAAAGGCAGAAATGCCACTGAAATATCGTTCTCAGTTACACTTGTAAGTCGCATGGTATGGGTACGCATGGCTTCGATAAAACATGAGTGCGGCATCATAACTCCTTTAGGATTTCCGGTGGTACCCGAAGTATAAAGAATGCAGGCCAAATCTTCATCCAAAGCATCTTGTTGACGGTTTTCAACTTCATAATGTTTCGTTGATTTGGTTCCTACAGCTACTAAATCATCGTAATACATCGACGATTCGTTATTAACCAGTTCCACATTGCGATCTAAAACCACTATTTTCTTTAATATCTTTGAGTTTTTGAGAACTTCAAGAGCCACATTGTATTGTATCTGATCTCCTACGAAAATAAGTTCAATTTCGGCATCATTCACAATAAATTCGACCTGAGAAGCTGAAGAAGTTGCGTACATCGGCACGATTGTTCCGCGATTGGCAAAAACGGCAAAATCGACAATTAGGTTTTCGGCCATATTCTGCGAAAACTGACCAACCCGGTCTAACTCTTTTACACCAAGTTCGAGTAGTGCTTTAGCAACTATTGCAACTTGTTTTTCAAATCCGTTCCATGTTAATGCAGTCCATTCATCTCCGGGATTTTTTCTGGAGCATAAAGCTGTTTTTTCTCCATACTTTCCGGCTAAAGATTTAATAATTTGCGAAAAATGTTGTCCTTCCATGATTTATATGTTTTATGTTTCTGATTCACTGTAGAATACAAAGATATAAATTTAATATTAATAATTACACAAAATCTCTGAATTTGTGCAAGTATATTTTAACTGAAATCCGGCCTTCAGCTATTTAACAAATATTTAGGAGTATTAGTTCTCCGAAATGGAGGAATTTTGCTTGTTGGATAGAATTTCTTCTATTATGTGTGGATTTATTTGTATGTGATTCAATGCAAGATACGCAGCATTTTGTTGTGACTCTTTTTTGCTTGACCCTGTCGATTCGGAAATAACTTTACCTCCAAT
>JAKLIM010000423.1 GCA_022709605.1 Bacteroidota bacterium
TCGCAAATGACATTAGACAAATAAATATAGTGTTACTGGCAGTTATTAGCCAACTTGTCACTGCCCCGGTTTTTTATGGAGTAGCAGCATTTATAGTGGTTAAGAGATTTATTTTGTTCACAAAGTTTAAAACCTCAATATGAAATAAAGCGTAATTGGCAATAAATACTCATAGGAATTTTGAAAAAAATCATAGATGAAATTGCAACAGAGTTGGATATTTCCCAACAAAAGATTGATCGCGAAAGTATTGGCTTCATTGAAAGCCTAAGTACAGCAATTAATTCGTTTGAAAATGCTTTTGACCGACTCAAAGCATTCGTATCAGACTATGTATTCAAGAATGAAGCCGAAGAGATTCATTTTTTTAAAGAAATTAAGCCACAATTGTTCTGCAAACTTATTTACTACAGAAAATTATACAACGTCGAATCAATGCGCCCAAATGGTCGTAATTGCTCTCAAATAAACTACATAGAACGGGAACTCGATAGTTTGAAAGTCTTTTTTGACAGGAATATTGATTTCTACAAATACTATCGTTCAGGTAGCACTTATTTGGACAAACATTATTTTCTTCGCGGAAAGCCTGACATACAAATGACGGTGGAAAGTTTCTATTTCGAGAGAGACCCTAAATTTTCAACAGCTTGTGATTTCAAAGTGGCAAAAATTTTGGCCAATGAATTGTTGCGTATCTATCTTAATGAAGAATTGTTAAAATTGGAACAGGCACAGTATCCACACTCCGATTTGCCAACATTTCCCAAAACAAAAGAAACATGGACTGGGAGCAAAACCGACCTGGTGGAGTTGATTTATGCGTTATGTGAAACAGAATCTTTCTCTTTTGGAAAAATCACACGGAAACGGTTGGCCGATTATTTTGAATCTGTGTTTAATATTGATTTGGGTGATGTTTACCGGACCTATCTTGAAATCCGGGAACGAAATAACCGAACCCAATTTCTGGACGAACTGAAAGAGAAGCTTATTAAAAAAATGGATGAAGATGACAGCAAAAAGTAAAAAGTATTCTTTCCCAAGTGTTCTTTTCCGAATCATTCAATGTTCAATTTCGTAGATCATTGTAATACAACACAATAATAACGTTTCTTTTCCCGGGTTTTCCCAAGTTTTTTGTTTTCAAAAAATCGTTGATTTTAAGCCTCAAAGCATTCGTTTTCGGGGCTTTTCTATGCCGTTTCCGTGGCAAATATACCATTCCCAAGACGAATGTTAAAATTTTCTAAACCCCTGATTTTTTAAATCCCTTTGTTTAATACATAACCCACCTGTTTGAAAAAAGAGTTGTCCCAACATGGGTTTACGTGATTTTTCATCTATCGACATTTGCATCAAAAATAATTGTCATGGATGTCATCATTATCGAATCCCAGGCTTACAAGGAATTAGTGGCGAAAATCAATTCGATTGCCAAATTCGTTGTTGAACACCAGGCCGCCGGGACAAGCGACCCGGATGAAGAATGGGTGGACAGTTACGAAGTATGCACCTTTTTGAATATCAGTTCCCGGACGCTACAGCGTTTGCGTTCCAAAGGTATGATTTCCTATTCGCTTATATCGGGCAAAACATACTACACCATTGGGGAAATCAAACGGATGCTGAAAGAAAGACGCATCCGCAGCAACGAAGAAGCCTTTCAAAATCTAATCAATAATCACCAACAGTATGTTCAGCAAAGAAGAATTGCTAAGGCGAACAAATAACGGTTTGGATGTTTTCAAACATTATATACCGGGACAATGGCGGATTGGCCGGAACTTCCTGAACCCGTTGTACGAGGACAGTAAAGCGTCTTGCAACGTTTTCTTCGACCGCCGGAACAACTGTTACCGTATCAAAGATTTCGGGAATGATGATTTCAGCGGCGATTGCTTCTTTTATGTAGGAAAACTCAAAGGCTTGGATTGCCGGAATGCAAAAGATTTCGTGGAAATCCTGCAAATCATCAACCGCGACCTTTCCCTGAATTTAGATGATAGCGATTCTTCATTTACTCTATCGGTTTCGCCCTTTGCCAGTTCTGCTCCCGAAGCCGAACCAATGCTGAAACCAAAGAAGAGCAAAGCGTACATCGTTATTCAGCAAAACTTCTCACCCAAAGAATTGACTTTTTGGTCGCAATACGGTATCACTGGCGAAATCCTGAAAACTTACAAAGCTGTTTCCCTGAAAGAGTTTCGCAGTGAAAACAGCGACGGGAAGCCTTTTTATTTCACGTCGTCGGAACAAGAACCGATATTCGGGTATATTGGTAAACGACATGTAAAAATCTATCGCCCATTTTCGGAAATACGATTTTTGTATGGCGGAAATTTCGGGGAAAATTACTGTTTCGGCTTGGAACAACTACCCGCTAAAGGTGATACATTGTTCATTACCGGCGGCGAAAAAGATGTAATGACCTTGGCGGCGCATGGTTTTCATGCTATTTGCTTCAACAGCGAAACGGCAACTATTCCGGTAAGTATCATCAGAAAACTGTCTCCCCGTTTCAAACATATCGTTTTGCTTTACGATGTAGATAAAACAGGCCTGGATGTTTCCCTGAAGCATCAGCGGCAATTGGCTGAATTTGGCATAAAACGGCTGGTTTTACCGCTTCAAGGTATCAAAACGGAGAAAGATATATCCGACTACTTTAAGTCGGGGAATACCCACGAAAACTTAATTCAGCTATTCCTCGATTTTTTGGACACATTATACAGCGAAATTATGGCCATTTTAAAGCCATGTGAGATTGACTTTAGCAATCCGCCAATAAAGGCGGAGATGATAATTTCAATAAATGAAGTCCCGTTGGGGACGCAAGGCAACCTGTTCGGCATAACGGGTGGCGAAGGAACGGGAAAAAGTAACTACGTAGGAAGCCTGATTGCCGGAGCCATCCGTAAAGCCGACATTACGATTGATACCCTGGGAACAACCGTCAATGCGGACGGGGGAAACAAAGCAGTTCTTTTATATGATACCGAACAATCAGAAACGCAGTTGTACAAAAACATTTCCAACATTTTACGAAGAAG
>JAKLIM010000424.1 GCA_022709605.1 Bacteroidota bacterium
GAATATGATTTATCGTCGGGGATAATGGAGTTGTCGCTTTGTCGCGCAGCCGTGAGCGTTGAATATTTATAAAACTGCAATTTTTTGCCATCGGCGTCAGTAGCGTTCGGCGACAGTGTAATTCCGCGATATAAAACGGCCTTTGTAAATCCGTTTTCAGAAATTCCGGCTATGGATATTCTTTGCTCATTCTATACCAACGAAGGAAAACCACTCGAAAGTGCTCCCGAATTCATTCTCAGCAAAGCACACCAACACTTTACCAAAATCACCGGCATGCACTTCAAAGCGTTGGGCGAACTGGAGTTTTACGTTATTGCTCCCAAAGATGATCAATTTGAACCCACCAACCAGAAGGGCTATCATGAATCTTCGCCTTTCATTAAATACAACGATTTCCGCAATCATGCCATGCAACTCATTTCGCAGTGTGGCGGAAAAATAAAATACGGACATTCTGAAGTCGGTGCATTTGCCGATGGTGACTTTATCTACGAACAGCACGAAATTGAATTTTTGCCTGTTCCTGTTGAAGAAACCGCCGATCAGCTGATTGTTGCAAAATGGGTACTCCGTAACCTGGCATATCAATATGGAATTAATGTAAGCTTTGCTCCTAAAATCACTATTGGCAAAGCCGGAAGCGGTATGCATATTCACATGCTGGCCGAAAAAGACGGACACAACACCATGCTCGAAAACGGCAAATTGAGCACTGTAGCCCGTAAAATGATTGCTGGTATTCTTTCCAATGCCGATGCACTTACAGCTTTTGGCAACACTACGCCGCTATCTTATATGCGTCTGGTTCCTCATCAGGAGGCACCGACCAATATATGCTGGGGCGACAGAAACCGTTCTGTACTGGTACGCGTTCCCCTTGGATGGACTACCGATGTAAACATGGCAGCCGCTGCTAATCCCAACGCAGGTAGTATTCATCAAAATAAACCAGAGAAACAAACCGTTGAACTTCGTTCACCCGATGGAACCGCTGATGTGTATTTCTTATTATCAGGAATCGTGATCTCAGCAGCCCAGGGATTCAACATGCCGGATGCAATGGATATAGCAGAAAAATTATATGTAAATGTCAACATCCATAAGGAAGATTGCCGCGACAAAGCCAAATATCTTGGTCATCTGCCTTCGTCGTGCGTAGAATCAGCACAGGCTTTGAAGAGCAAACGCTCTACCTTTGAAACCGAAAGCATTTTCCCGTCAGGAACCATTGACAATATTATCAAAACGCTGGAAGCATTTGAAGATACCGAGCTGAGAGAAAAATTCCAGAATGATAAAGAGATGTTGAATGACTTTGTGCTGAAAAATATGCATGTAAAATAAAGGGGAAAGGTAAAAAGTTAAAAGTAGAAAGTACTTTTTAATTAAACATTTAAAAATTAAAATTTCGGAATTTTAAGTTAAAAACTCCCCCTCTGTCATGCTGTCTCGTTGCAAACAACGAAACAAAGCATATTCTCAAAACTCCTTGCTTTTTATAGGCAGAAGCAAGAAATAAGTTTTAGAAATTTGAACTCTGATATTTTAATTTTTAATTAATAACTCTTTGCGCACTTTCTCGTCTTTGGCCGATACAATTGCGTAATGCCTTTGCGAACTCTGCGGTTAGAATTATAAAAAAACACTTAGGGCTATTCACTCTAAATTTGCACAAATAAAAAAATTGACGTAATTTTCGCTTGTAAAATGTAGGAATTAACTGCCAGCATCAGGAGCAAAATGAGAAAAATACTGTATTTGAGTATCGTAGTTATTGGTTTGGTTGCCTGCAATAGTTCAACAGAAACAAGCGAAAACACAAATAAAACAGATACACCGGTCATTCCCAGAGACGCTATTCCTATCATTTACAACGAATATTTACTTGCACAGGGCAATGTTGACAGTGTTCAGGGAAGTTTTTTAGTTGACCTTGGTTCCGACAGGTTATTTCTCGATAGTTTCTTTGTTCACACAAGCCTTTTCAAAAGCTATAAATCGGAACAATCTAGTATTTCAGGAGTAGGAAATACAACTCAAAATGCCAACGAAATTAAAGATAGTATTCATTTTGCATTTAACCGCCTGAAATACCAGACTTCCAATGTTACCGTAGCTGATTTGAAATGCATTGGCGGAGATTTAATCGACGGTCTCATTGGTACTGACCTGTTGGCAGGTAGTGTACTGGAGATTAATTACGCATACGAATATATTCGGATATTCGATAATATTGACTCGGCAGATACCGCCGGGTACAAGGTCATTCACATGAAAAAAATCAACAATTTCTTTTGCATACCATTGAGCATTAAAGTAAGTGCCGACGTCACAATAAATGGAGATTTTGTCATTGACACAGGCTCACCGGGAAGCGAAATAACCACCTCGGTTGCTAACAAAAACGACCTGAAAAATAAAATCAAGCGAAAAATCCGCTATTACACGGCTCACGGGGGCGTTGGAGGCGAATCTTCAGGTTATGATTTTTATTCGGAATCGTTGCAAATTGCCGGTTTTTGTCTTAAAGATCCCACCATGTCTTTCAGTGCCGATACTTTTGGAATTTTGTCCAAAGATAAATATATGGGCCTCATTGGAAACAACATATTAGAGCGTTTCGATATTATGTTCGATTTCAAAAATATCGATCTTTACATCAGACCCAACAAAGATTTCAACAAGCCTTTTGTGCTGGATCGGTTTGGGTTTTACTATATCGACCGCTCAAAAACCATGGGCGGATGGATAATCACCGGTCTGGTAGAAAACAGTCAGGCTGAGAAACTGGGACTGCAGGTGGACGATAAAATTGTTTCGGTGAATGGCATTCCGGTCAATAAAATTTCGTACAAAGACCAGGTGGACGATTTTTCAAAAATCGATAAGGTAAAATTTGTAATCAAAAACGCACAGGGCACCCGTACCGTAGAATACAAGCTGACTCCGATTTTGTAATGATTAACCGTCTTTGCGAGGTTTGATTGGCACTTAAGCAACCGAAGCCATTCGGAATGATGAGTAAAGAAAT
>JAKLIM010000425.1 GCA_022709605.1 Bacteroidota bacterium
ACGGGCGAAACACTGGCTCAATACAACGGTTTTGGTGAATTGAATTGGGAAAAGATAACCAATAACAGCGCGCAGGGAGTCATAACCACCGACTACAGCTATCAGCCGACCACCGGGCTTCTTGAAACCCGTACGCGTAACGGCGAAACCACCAGATATGGCTACGATCCGCAGAAGCGACTTGAGACCATTGATATAGCCGGACAGCACAAACAAACCTATGGCTACGGCAATTTCGACCGTGTAAGCACACTTACCGAGCTGATAAACGGAACTAAAACCCTTATCAAATCCATTGGTTACGATGATTTAGGACGGGTAACCTCCGAAACTTTTCCTTCGTTATATTACGTGCAGTATCATTACGACGATTATGGCAACCTGTATCAAATTACCGACAGCCATACGCCTGCCCGCGTAATATGGGAAGCTACCGAAGCCAATGCACGCGGACAAATAACCCGCGAACTGAAAGGAGCGAAAGAAACCGTGTACGGATACCATACCAACAAAGGACAACTGACCTCGATGGTGGCTGGCGGTGTGGTAAATTACGGTTACAGCAACGATACTACCAATAACCTGGCCTACCGGATCGATAACCTGATAGGACAAAAAGAACACTTTACTTACAACACGCAAAACCAGCTCACCAACTGGGACATAATGAACAGCACCACCAATGTCGTGTTGAAACCAAACAGCATAGCCTACGATCCTGCAACGGGGAATATAATTGCCAAGAGCGACCTGAATGTGCCAAGCACTGTAACATTGAATTACGAAGAACTGCTGAAACCGCACCGGCTCACTTCGATAAGCGGAAACCCCGATGCGATATCCGATGATAATCTGACTGTAGCTTACACCGATTTCAGAAAAATAAAAACCCTGAATGAGAATGGAAAGAATTACACGATTACTTATGGGGTTGACGACCAGCGGCGAATATCGGTACAGTCACAAGGTACTGGGTCGTTGACCAAATACTACTTTGGCAACTACGAAGAAGAAATCGATAATATTGGAAATACAAAAAAATTCCATTATCTTAGCGGCGGAGCAGTAATGATAAATAATAATGGTGTAGAGACACTTTATTATGGCTATACCGATAATCAGGGTTCGTTAATAGCATTGACAACCGAAAATGGAACAGTGGTAGAAAAATATGCCTACGACCCCTGGGGAGCACGTCGTAATCCTACAAACTGGACACAGACGGATAACCGCACCAGTTGGATAACTAACAGGGGTTACACAGGTCACGAGCATTTGGATGCTTTTGGGATAATTAATATGAATGGTAGAGTTTATGACCCTGCTACCGCCATGTTCTTTAGTCCTGATCCATTTGTGCAGTCTCCGGGTGATTGGTCTAACTATAACCGCTACTCGTATGTATCAAATAACCCAACAAGGTTTACTGACCCGAGTGGATATATAAAAGGGTATTTTGATACACCAAAAATTGACCCTTACTGGTCGAGGATATGGAATTTGTATAGCGAAAGAGAACCCCTAAACGGTAGTAAAATTGATAAAAGTGGCGGTGGAATAGGAATTTCTCCTTACGAAATGTTTAAGGGTTATAGTGAAGCACTTACTAATGGATATAATAAAAACTTTTCTTCATATTTTGAAGGTATTGAAAATCAAACTAATCAACCGAACTTTGATGGTAAAGTAACATTATCATATTTTACATGGTCTAACTCAACCATCAATAATGAATTTGTAAGAGTTTCAACAAAAAATACTATTACATTTGATTTGAATGGAGGAGGGATGAATGGGGGAAATGGAACGATTTTTTTTAAACCAATTGAAAACTCCTATGTACCAAGCAAAAACCTGCCAGAATACAATACAACAATATATAAAGGTAAAGATTTCCAAACACCATATAATATTAAATTTACATTTTTTAGTAAGAACAAAATAATAAATAAATCAACAATTTTTAAAACGATTACGAAGGATTTGAATAAAAATGTATTAAGTACTTCATATGGTCCTTTTTCAATAAATACAAATGGATTTTATGGTTTAGGTCCAATAAGTTTTAATTTTACAACGGGAGACATGGCAGTATCGCAAGAAGTTCATATACCGTTTACTAGTATCAACTATGGTGGTAAAATCACATTTAATACAAATGATTTAGCAAATTCCGCTTATGGTTTTGCGTTTTTTATTGTTGAAAATCCAGAACTAATACTTTTATTCCCTTAAGTGTATATGAAATTAAAAACTAAATTATCACTGTTAATTCTGTTAATAATATTTTTCCTTGCGTACTTTTTCTTTTTTAAACATGCTCACTTAACTGGATTTGAACCTAAAAAGTACTCATGGATTTTTAATAATTCTATTAGAGAAGAAGTTGAAAATGACATATCTTCTATTGAGAAAAGAAAAGAAGATTTGTTAATGACTTATTTGTATAAAGATTTTAATTTCACAATTTTAGAAATAAATAATGTGAAATTTAAAATTAATGAAATAAAATATAACAAAAACATATCATTTGAACAATTCGAACAAAAATTTTATGGTGAGATTTTAAATAAGGATGTTTTACCTTTTCCCGAAGTTTGGATAAGTTATAAAATGAATTTTGACAATAAGATAGAGATTAATCTTGATGAATATTCTGAGATAGATTCATTATTTTCGACCTCAAAATATAATGGTTTTATTGGAAAAGTTTATAAAATGGGTTTGAGTTCTATCAATTACAAAAATTTGATAATGTTTGACTACAAATTTAAACCAGAAAAAACATTGTTTGTATTCTATAAATATCATGAAAGAAATATTATCATTATTATTAATTCTAAAAAAGATTTTGGTATTGAGGCTATTAATCTTTTAAATCTTGAATAAATAGTCTAACTTAATCGACGAAAGTGTAAATGTAAAGCGTAAATATGCCTACGACCCCTGGGGCGCACGAAGAAATGCAGCCAACTGGACTCAGAATGACAATGGAAGCAACCTGATAATTAACAGAGGTTAC
>JAKLIM010000426.1 GCA_022709605.1 Bacteroidota bacterium
GGTTTCCACCAATAATCGGGTGGATTCGGTAAGTTTATCCACATCTTTGAAATTCCAACCTGACACATCAGTAATTTCAGTTTTTGGCGACTTAATCAGGTAATTAGCACAATCTTCCTGTAATGTCATTTTTTGCAACTGTGCGAGTGGTAACCACAAAACACCATTATCTACACTCGGCACAGAAGTTTTGAATACTCCTGTAATCTGGACATCAGTTGCTTCAAATGTACCGTTTTTATCGCGCCACCTGAGCGTTACCATATCACCCGGTTTCAACCCGGTCTGTTTGGCCATATACGCACCCATAATCGCTGTAACCAGGGTTGAGTCATTTTTCATTTCTTGGGTTGGTAATTTCAAAATTTGCTGCTCGGGACGAATTCCTTTGAGCAAAACCCCTTTCATTCTTCCATTTGGATAAATACTGCCCTGAGCAATCAGTACAGGCTCAATCAAATGATTATCAATATCTTCATTAAATGTAGCAGGTACTTTAACAGCACTTGAATCAAGCGAAAACGGATCATAAGGATCATATTTCTCTTGCCAATACTGACCATCAGCAATTTCCCATTTCACGGTATCGTCCACAGCCTGAGTACTCCAGCCTTTCAATAATCCCTGCATAAGAATAATCATCACAAAAGAAATCGAAAGTACAAATACATTCAACCACGTTTTTAATCCGTTTCCAATCAAACTTCTGAATGCGGTTTTGAACAAGACCCCTAATCCCTGAAGGGGAACAGAGTTACCTTTGTTTTTAATATTATTTATTTTAATCATAATTCCAATTTTCAGTAATCAATTGTATTATCTCTTATTCCCCTTTAGGGGCAAGGGGTATTTTATCTTCCACCACTTTACCATCTTCGAGTCTGATGATGCGTTTCAGATAACCAATTACTTTTTCGTCGTGAGTGGCAAAAATGAATCCGGTTTTCAGTTCTTTATTCAATTTCAGCATCATTTTAAGAATATTGTGCGAATTTGCCGAATCAAGATTAGCTGTTGGTTCGTCGGCAAGTACAAGTACCGGACGCTTTACCATTGCCCTTGCAATAGCAACGCGTTGACATTCGCCACCCGAAAGTTGAGCCGGACGTGAATTCACTTTGTCGGTAAGACCCAACCATTCAAGAGCTTCCATCACCCTTTTTTTACGTTCGCCTGCTGACATGTTGAGCAAAAGCAAAGGAAATTCAACATTCTCAAACACTGTGTAAACCGGAAGCAAATTGTAATTCTGGAAAATAAAACCCAATTCCTCTTTTCTCAATTTCGCTGCCTGTTTCAGTGTGAGCTGACCAACCGATTTACCCAACACCACCACTTCACCTTCGGTAGGTATATCCAACGAACCGATAATATTAAGCAGTGTGGTTTTTCCCGAACCACTTGGTCCAACCAAACCAACAAATTCACCTTCTGCAAATTGCAAATTCACACCGTTAAGCGCTGTGAAAAATCCTGCACCTACCGGAAATTTTTTTACTAAGTTTTTTACTTCTACGATTGATTTCATATTATTTTCATTTGAAAAATCTTTACTCTTTGATCTTTTTTCTTTGCTCTTTAAAAATTATAGCTCACCATTAACTGAACGCCTTTACCAGAAAACAAATTCTTACTATTAGCCTGAAATGTAATCATTTGCGCATTAGCCGGATTGATGAATCCAATGGCATAAATGCTCCATTTATCGTAAGTACGACTCCAGCTTGCATAATTAAAAAGCATATTTTGACCCGGCACATAAAACAACATCAACGAAATATTATCCATAATGGAGAGCGGATAAGTGAACATTGAACCTAACAAATTAAGCGTCATACCCTCTATCAAAAACCTATCACCCGCATGAAAACGAAGATATTCTACCGTTGCTCCCAAACCACTTCCAACAGGAAAAGTATAATCTACACCCACATTCCACATGTCCTGAAAACGGGAAATCATGATATTATTTTGCTCAGTAATGGTTGTTGAACTTTCGAACCAAATACCTGCGCCGATATCCCATTTTCCATCCAAACCAATGCGCGATTCATTAAGCAACTGATAATCATTCCATTTACTCGATAATAAATTTATGGCATGAACCTTACGGTAATTTGTGCTAAGCCCTATTTCTCCATTAAACAAAGGCAATTCCACTCTCCCACCCGTTTCGGGTTTCCATTGTTCGGTGGCATTAAATTCCCAACCTTTGCGGTTTTTATTTCCAATCAGACCCCAAGCCCAGATATTGGCATTATTCTCAAAAAAGTATTTACCAAGAATTCCGTAAACACCATCGGTAAGTTGCAATGGGTCACGCACATCCATACCATCGAACCACATCAACGGACGAAACATTTTAGCCTGACCAAAATTTATTTTTTGCAAACCAGCCCGCAATTCTAATTTTTCGGTTGCTAACCTCGCCCAAACACGGTATGGTTTTATTTGTCCATCTAAAGCATTGTATTTGTAGTTTTCAAATGTAACATTTCCATTAATATTCAGCGAAGTTTCAAAATCAAAAAAAGTATTCTCATTCAAATTCCATTTTCCGGTTAATGAAGGCACAAACCTACCTCCGGGCTGAATCATCATCGGATTTTCAAACTGAGAAGTTGTCCAAACAACCACCTGACCATTCAAATGCACATTTATTGAATCGTTTTCTGCTTTAAGTTCCGAAACAAATATTTGTATAAATACAAGCAACCAATATTTAATACCCCAATTCTTCATTTTAATTTTTCGAATTCTTCAATTTTTCACCGGCATAATTCCATAAATCAGTAATTCCGAAAATTGTATGGTCAATTCTTTTACATCCGAAAACATCGTTTTAAGCTCCTGACTATTAATCAATTCGGCTTGTTTCTGCATATACCACATCACAAAATTAATACCCAGATGCGGATTCATTTCACCACATTGCTGCGCTTTTTCGAAAAAGTTACGTGTGATCTGTAACGATTTTGCAGACATGGATTGAAAATACGCCATTATTTCCG
>JAKLIM010000427.1 GCA_022709605.1 Bacteroidota bacterium
AAATCATTCAGAACTCCATAAACACTTACGTTGCTGGCTGCAATTTTTTCTACCTGTATCTTTTCGTTGAAAGTCACCGAAATATCACTTTCGGGAGTCATTATTCCGTTCGTTGGCGAAGGAAGTCCCATTGACTGAGGCGTTTTTACATCTTTAATTACTGTGATAACAGGAGTTTCATTATAAATATCACCGGCACAAATGGTTCGAGCTCTGAACTGATAGCTCTGATCCGACTCATCTTTCATTGGGAATTTATAGTTGATACTAACGTCGCCACTTCCAATCTTAATAAAGCCCTTTGATGGTTTCATCATGGCACTGTCAAGCACAAATTCTTTGGCCATGCGCCAGTTTAATTCATTTACACCTTTGTATTGAAGCAATATACCTGCAAAGTTTTTGTAGTTTTTGTCGAAATCTTTCAATACTATGTTCAAATCAGTTCCGGTATTTGTATTTATTATGCGGTTTTCAATTTGCATGGTAATGTCTGAACACGAAGGAGTAAATCCAGCAGAGATTAAAGCTTCAGAAGAAATTGAACCATCACAAGGCGATTCGAAAACAAGTTTGATACTATCAAAATTCAAATCGTCAGTGCTCGACTGGCTCAGTCGAATGGTTTTTCTGACGGCCTGTTTTGCAGGTATCAGGAACAAACGAGGTTCTGTAAGAGGCGTACCATCAATGTTAATAATGGCTCCGCGAGGATTTGATGCCGGATCGACAGATAACTGAAACCAACAACTGGTAGTTGTTTCGGAATAATTTTGAAGATCAACATCATAAGAAGCTTGTTTGCCTGCTGCAACTCCCGTAACTGAAGGTACCAACACATTGATGCCCGGTTTTTCAATTTGAACTGTAGCTGTATTCAGTGCTACAGATTTATCGGATGAGTTTTTATAAAATAAACTTACGTCTTCACCTTCGTACGGACAAGATGAATTACCACCACGCGTAACAAATATTGGACCTCCTTCGCGCTCAACATCGCTTACAGCATAGCTTGTAACATCTTTGTTCATATTAACTTTAGCTTTTGGAGTTACCATATAGGATTTAGGTGTAAATACATCCACCGAAAAATAATTTCCTGCATCACCATCTTCTAAGTTGTACGAATATGTAACAGTATTTTCTGTCAAATCTTCAGTGGTCTTTTCTTCACCACCACCTGCTTTCACTTCATTTTCAATAGTAAATCCGAATCCATTTATCTCAAAGCCAAGATTTGCAGTTGCAACAGCCTGTAATTCCCAAGCAACGTTGTTTGTTTTCACACAACTGGAAGTCCGGGTGTAAGAGTTGCTTAAAATAGCTCCTGCATCAAACGATATATTTTTTGAATCGTATTTTATGGTACTTGTATTCCCGATGGGTGATTTGCCGGCGGCATAAAGTTTCTCCATCTCGTTGTCTCGAATTATGTTTTCCCAGTTACTAATCTGATTGTTGTAGAACAATACTGAATCAATATAAATCTTATTAATTGTTGCAGGTTTTACCCATTCGTAAGTTCCTGTTTTTCCATAATCCGGGTCGGTTGAAACCTTATCCGTTATATACTTAGACTTTGACCCTTTGGTTAGGTTGTATGGTTGGGTTGAATATGTAAGCAAACTATTTCTTAACTCCTTGATTTTGGGAAGAAGCGTATTCACAATATGATTTTGCGAGTATCTGAATGAGGTCGAATCTCCCATGGGTACAAAAATAAAACTTTGACCAAGCTGAGTGCTTCCGGTAGAATTGAGACTCAATTGATAACATTTGGCAAATCCAATATTGGATGAATTGGCAATATAAAGATCTCCGTTCGCTCCTATGTAGTCGGTCGATGAAGAGGTTGAAATGGATTCGTTAAAAGAATAAGACTCGGTTCGTGAAGTTGCATCTGATCCTTCAACAGATTGTTCAATTCCACCTCCAATATCTTGCTTTGCTTTTGTTTTAATAATCAACCCAATCAATCCAATATTTTGTTCTCCTCCAAGATTCGCAATGAATTTGTGCCCAGAGGATTCTTTCCCGGTTCCTTTGTAGGATTTGGTTTGCGAAACGCTTGAGCCTTTGTCTAAAGTGGCGTAACTATTAGATCCGGGAGGGTCACGTAAAACTGCAATAACCTGATCGGGTCCTTTGGTGACAAAATCAACTCCACCTACAGGCACAGCACCCAATACTAAACCATTCAACGTTCCGGTCCAGGGTTCAATCTCATAATTGTGTTCAAGACTGGCAGTCATGTTTTTTGTATATGGTGCAATGATATCTGGATTGCCTGCCATAAACTTGTATTCATACCTACCCAACGAATCGAGTGAATAAACGGTTTTTTCCGGTTTGGTGCTCAACTTGTTTTCGATCGAAAACATTGCATTACTCAGGTAAACAAAATCACTGTCATTGGTAGTTGGATTGATGTATTTCTCATACGCTTTTACTTCAAATTTATAAAAATTTCCCTGTGTAAATACCGGAGAACCTGCTGTATACGAAGGACTACCATTGGCGTTTCGCGTGACGAGCGATAGGGTTGTATTATTCGCTGCATTATTCGGATCTAAATAGTTGAACAAGCTATCACCATACGCTTTCCACACATAATTTTTGTCACTAATAATGAACTCTGCTTCAGGTACAATGTATGTAATATTCATTTTTTGATGATATTTACAAGAATCAATAGTAATTACAGGCACTCCATCTATAATTTTTGTGCCGGCATGTAAAGTATCAGCAGAACTTATCAAAGGCGTCATATCAATAGCGGGCAAACTTCCATACTTAAAGTCACTGCTGGTTAATGGGCCTGCAGTTACACTTGTAACAGTCATGGGAACAGGTGGTAGTTGTACCGAAAATTCTCCGTTATCCGGGTCGGTTGTAATATTTATAAAGTCTTCGCCCTGTTTTACATTGGCTATACTTTTAATATCTTTATCACTTCCTTCGTAGGGCAACAATTCAATTAAAGTTTTATTTA
>JAKLIM010000428.1 GCA_022709605.1 Bacteroidota bacterium
AGGAACAGCAGCCTGGAACTATTACGCCATTACACAATACATTTTGGGAATTCAACCAACATACAATGGCCTAAGAATAGAACCTTGTATTGCACCCGAATGGAAAGGCTTTGTTGTAACCCGTAAATTCCGTGGAGCGACTTACCTGATCGAAGTCAAAAATCCGAATGGATCGATGAAGGGTGTCAAAACCATTACTGTCAATGGAAAATCTATTGAAGGAAATATAATACCTTTGGTTCAGGCAGGTGAAATTTGCAATGTAATTGTTGTAATGTAAACCCCCAACCCCTAAAGGGGAGGATATTACAACTATTTATTGAAAATAACAAAATAGTAAAAATATAAAAATCAATACTAACTAAGTTCCCCTTTAGGGGCTAGGGGTTATGAAAAACAATCTTTCACAACTTAGGAATCAGCTCTACAATGAGCTAACGCATAATATCCTTTATTTTTGGGAAACAAAAATGATGGATAAGACTCGGGGCGGTTTTTATGGTCAAATTACAGGTGAAAATCAATTAATTGTCGATGCTCCCAAAGGTGGAATTTTGAATGCACGAATTCTCTGGACTTTCTCATCAGCAGCGCGAATACTGAAATCAGCCCGTTATTTGAGTGTGGCTCAACATGCAAAAGAATATATTTTTAAATATTTTTTTGATAATGACAATAGCGGAACTTACTGGTTGCTGAATGCTGATGGAACTCCTGCCGATGCTAAAAAGCAGATTTATAGCCAGGCATTTTTTATTTATGCTTTGGTGGAATATTATCGTGCAACGGGAGATAATACTTGTCTTGATAAAGCCAAAGAATTATTTCTTTTGATTGAAAAACACAGTTTTGACAAAGAACTGAATGGTTATCTCGAAGCATATAGTAAAGAATGGGTTTTGCTCGAAGACTTGCGTTTGAGTGAAAAGGATGCCAACGAAAAGAAAACCATGAACACGCATTTGCATGTTTTAGAGGCTTATACGAACTTGTATCGTGTTTGGAAAGATCCATTTTTAGCTCTACAGTTGCAAAATTTGATTGATATTTTTCTCAATAAAATTGTAAACAAAAATACAGGGCATCTGGATTTGTTTTTTGACGAGAAATGGACTTGTAAATCGTCTATCTATTCGTATGGCCACGACATTGAAGCGTCGTGGTTGCTGGATGAGGCCGCTGTGGTGCTCGGAAATGCCACAACATTACGAGCGATTCGCGAAGTTGCCATAAAAATTGCTGAAGCTTCAACCGAGGGTTTGTTGCCGAATGGAGCTTTAATGAACGAAAAGAATTGCGAAACAAATCATGTAGATATGAATTGTGATTGGTGGCCGCAAGCCGAAGCTACGATCGGTTTTTACAACGCTTACCAATTGACAAACAACGATTTATATTTAGAATATGCATTAAAAAACTGGGCATTTATTCAAAATAATATTATCGATAAAGTAAATGGTGAATGGTTTTGGTCGGTTTCTGCTGAAGGAAAAATTGATCGCGAAAACGATAAAGCCGGATTCTGGAAATGTCCGTATCACAACAGTCGTATGTGTTTGGAAATGATAGAAAGAATAAAAGTTGATTGACAATTTATTCATTTACAATTTACAATTTTAAACTTTCAAATGAACAATGACATAATGTAAATATTAAAACCAATGAAAACATCACACATTATTCTCTTAGCATTTTTCATAATTGCTTCGGTGCAACTATCCGGAGCACCAAAAAATTCGCCTGTGGCCATCAATGGCAAACTTCAGGTGAAAGGCGTGCAGCTTTGTAACGAACTTGGTGAACCGCTTGTACTGCGTGGTACGAGTTTTGGTTGGCACAACTTTTGGCCTCGTTTTTACAATAAAAAGGCAGTGAAATGGTTGGCTACGGATTGGAAATGCAATGTGGTGCGCGCTGCCATGGGCGTTGGACCCAAAGGTTCGTACCTTGATAACCCAAAATTTGCGTTACAATGTATAACGCCAGTGATTGATGCTGCGATTAAAAATGGTATTTATGTGGTGATAGATTTTCACAGCCATAAAATGCACACGGCCGAAGCCAAAGCATTTTTTACTCAAATGGCTACCAAATACGGCAAATATCCCAATGTAATTTATGAAATATGGAACGAGCCTGATTATTTTACATGGCCGGAAGTGAAAGCGTATTCCGAAGAATTGATCAAAACCATTCGTGCCATCGATCCGGATAATATTATTTTGGTGGGCAATCCGCATTGGGATCAGGATGTGCATTTGGTGGCCGAAGACCCGATAAAAAATGTGACTAACATCATGTACACCATGCACTTTTACGCCGGAACGCACAAAAAATGGTTGCGTGACCGCACTGATGATGCCATGGCGAAAGGTATTCCAATTTTCATATCGGAATGTGCCGGAATGGAAGCTACAGGCGATGGTCCGGTAGATGAAGCCGAATGGCAGGCCTTTCTGGATTGGATGACGGACCGCAAAATAAGCTGGTGCGTGTGGTCGGTTTCCGATAAAAACGAAACCTGCTCTATGTTATTACCACGCGCTTCTTCTAAAGGAAACTGGGATGATAGCCTTTTGAAGAGCTGGGGCAAAATTAGCCGAAATTCTATCAGAGCAACAAACGACAATGTTGTAAAAAAGTAATTCCATAAGTGGTTTGTGAATTCAACCGAAAATTTGTAAACTTGTAGAATTTATTTTTTAAAGCCTTATCTTATGCATGTTTCTAATATTTTTCGTGAAGTAACCCCACTTTCAGCCGAAGATTGTTTTGTGATTATCAACCGTACCAAAACTGAATTTTCGTACCCCGTTCATGTTCATCCTGAATACGAGCTGAACTTTATCGAAAATGCAAAAGGAGCTCAGCGCGTAGTTGGAGACTCGATTGAGGAGATTGATGACCTTGAACTTTGTCTGATTGGCAATGAAAAACTTGAACATGCGTGGATGAACAGTAACTGCAAGTCTTGCGAAATTCACG
>JAKLIM010000429.1 GCA_022709605.1 Bacteroidota bacterium
TTTCAGCACTCGCAGGATTACTGTAGGACCAATGATTTCACTTTTCGGTTTCCTTTTTATCATTTTTGCAATACTTTTTAAACCGAAAAAGAATCAGGAATGAATTTATTTCAAACAATAATAATTGCTATTGTAGAAGGTATTACTGAATATTTGCCGGTTTCGTCGACCGGTCACATGATTATAGCTCAAAAAATTTTAGGCATTGAAAGTTCTGAATTTGTAAAGGCATTCACCGTTAATATTCAATTTGGTGCAATTCTTTCAGTCATTGTATTATATTGGAAGCGATTTTTTCAATCCATCGATTTTTATCTGAAACTAATGATTGCTGTAGTTCCTGCTTTGGTACTAGGTTTTTTATTAGGCGATTACATTGATGCCATGCTCGAAAATGTTTTTATCGTGGCGTTAATGCTTGTTCTGGGCGGTATATTAATGCTATTTGTAGATAAATGGTTTAATAAACCAGCCGAAAATCAGGAAATGAATTGGAAAAGGGCGTTGAAAATCGGCTTTTTTCAGTGCATTGCCATGATTCCGGGAGTATCGCGATCGATGGCAACAATTGTAGGTGGAATGACGACTAAATTGTCGCGAAAAAATGCTGCAGAATTTTCATTTTTTCTGGCTGTACCAACGATGGCAGCTGCTTCGGGTTATAAACTATTAAAACTGATTTCGGACCCGGCAGGTGCAAGTATTTTAAGCGAAAATTTAATGACACTGCTTATAGGCAATGTTGTTGCATTTATTGTAGCCATGGCAGCCATCAAATTTTTTATTGAATTTCTAACAAAATACGGATTTAAAGCTTTCGGATATTATCGAATTGTAGTAGGATTAGTTATACTCGTTTTGTTGTATATGGGAGTTGATTTGAGTGTAATTTAAGCCATAACAACCCATACAGAATGAATTTTACCGAAGGAGAAATTTTTTACGTTAATAAGCCTTTGCATTGGACATCATTCAATTTGGTTAGCAAATTGAGATGGAAAATAAGGAAGACGCATCATATAAAAAAAATAAAAGTAGGTCATGCCGGTACACTTGACCCGCTTGCAACCGGAGTAATGATAATATGCACCGGTAAAGCCACTAAATTAATTGAAAGTTTTCAGTACCAGACGAAAGAATATATTGCAACCCTTGAACTTGGTGCAACAACCAGTTCGTTCGATCTTGAAAAACCGGTTGACGCAACATATCCAACCACTCATATAACACGGGAATTGATTAATGAAATTATTCCGCGTTTTACAGGCGAGATAATGCAGATACCACCTGTTTATTCAGCAGTAAAAGTAGATGGCAAACGAGCGTACGATTATGCCCGTGATGGTCAGGAAGTTGAACTTAAACCAAAGTTATTGGTTATAGATGAAATTGAAGTATTGGACTTTGCATTACCGGTTCTTAAAATACGTGTTGTTTGTAGTAAAGGAACATATATCAGGGCTTTGGCTCGCGATATCGGTGAAGCATTGAACAGCGGTGCTCACCTTACAGCACTCGAACGAACCAGAATTGGAGAAACAACGCTTGAGAATTGCTATGAAATTGAAGATTTAATATCGGTTATAGAAACGGAAAAAGACGTCGCTGTTTTATAAATAATCATAATGCACTGATAACCAACATTTTCAAATCTTCAAATTTTCAAATTTTCAAATTTTCAAATCTTCAAATTTTCATAAAATAAAGTATAAAAAAGATTTTCCCATTTCGAAACAATAAAAAATTAAACCGGATTCAGGTCGGATAAATAATGACTTGAAACCATTGATTTAACAAAAATGAAACTATCGAAATTTAAATTCAAATTGCCGGACGAACTGATTGCACAATATCCGGCTAAACATCGCGATGAGTCACGATTGATGGTGCTTAACAAAAAAACAGGTGCAATTGAGCATAAACTTTTCAAGGATGTACTTGATTATTACAACGAAAAGGATTTATTTATTTTCAATGACACCAAAGTTTTTCCTGCCCGTTTGTTCGGAAACAAAGAAAAAACCGGTGCACAGATTGAAGTATTTTTATTACGTGAATTGAATCACGAAATGCGACTTTGGGATGTGTTGGTAGAACCAGCCCGTAAAATCCGAATTGGCAATAAACTTTATTTTGGCGAAGACGATTCAGTGGTTGCCGAAGTAATTGATAATACAACATCGCGCGGAAGAACGTTGCGTTTCCTCTTTGATGGAACGTACGAAGAATTTAAAAAGAACCTGTACGATTTGGGCGAAACACCACTTCCACGCAACATCACAAGAGCTGTTGAACCGGAAGATGCTGAGAGATTTCAGACTATTTTCGCTAAACACGAAGGTGCAGTTTCAGCTCCGGCTGCCGGTTTGCATTTCAGTCGCGAACTACTTAAACGCATGGAAATTAAAGGCATAGAAAAAACCTTTATTACATCGCACATGAGTTTGGGAAATTTCAGAGACATTGATGTTGAAGACCTTACGAAACATAAAATGGATTCGGAACAAATGTCTGTAACTGCCGAAACTGCCGAAATTGTTAACAATGCACATGACATTGGTAGAAATATCTGTGCAGTGGGTGTAACAGTCATGCGGGCGTTGGAAACAGTTGTTGGCACGGAAGGAAAAATCAAACCTTATGATGGTTGGACAAATAAATTCATTTTTCCTCCTTACGATTTCACTGTTGCCAATTCGATGATAACCAATTTTCACCTGCCTTATTCAACACTTTTGATGGTTACTGCCGCATTTGGTGATTACGATTTCGTGATGAATGCTTATGATGTGGCTTTAAAAGAAGGTTATAAGTTTGGTGTTTACGGTGACGCAATTTTAATTATATAATTATTTTCAGTAAAATATATTGAGAATTAAACTTACTCATTTTTAGAAATTTGCATCTTCCTGACTTTGACAGCTTTTTGACTCTGAATTTATAATATATTGTATATCAGGTGCATATAGATTTTGCGCCACCCA
>JAKLIM010000043.1 GCA_022709605.1 Bacteroidota bacterium
TCATTTCCATTTATGCGTCATAATATTAATGATGGTAAGAAAACCCGTTTTGTTTCTGCTGAACCTTCTTCATGTCCAAAACTGACACGCGGCGTTTTCCAATACGATTTCGGTGATGAGGCCGGTTACACACCGCTTATTCCAATGTTTACGTTGGGACATAATTTTTCTCCTGCTCATATTCATGCCGGTGGATTGCGATACCACGGTGCCGGAACAATTGTAAGCCAGCTTATGAAAGATAATATGATGGAAGCCATAGATATTCAACAACTTGAATCATTCGAAGCAGGAGTTTTGTTTGCGCAAACCGAAGGCATTGTTCCCGCTCCTGAATCGGCTCATGCCATTGCAGCTGCCATTCGCGAAGCAAAACAAGCCAAAGAAGACGGCGTTCAGAAAACGATACTTTTCAATCTTTCGGGACATGGTTTGGTTGATATGACTGCTTATGATCAATACCTGGCAGGTGATTTGCAAAATTATTCTTTGTCTGATGAAGACATTTCTAAAAATATTGAGCAATTAGAGAAAATTATTTAAGGTTAATTTGTAAATTTGAAAAATTTGAAAAATTTGAAAAATTTGAAAATTTGAAGATTTTCCCTTGCCAAATCAAGTAGGACGGATATTTGCTTATTCGTCCTATTTTATTTTAATAATTTTTAAATGAAGAAATTTTGGTTTTTGAACAATGAATATTTTTTATCGGGCAAATATGCATCAAATGATATACTTAGTTACATTCGATTAAAATATGTTATCTTTGCAATAAAATAGCAGATTGGTCTGTCGCTTCGCTTATGGCGGGGAGGAAAGTCCGGGCAACGCAGAGTACCATACTTCCTAACGGGAAGCTGTTCGTGAGAGCAGATGAGTGTAACAGAAAATAACCGCTCCGACTTGTCGGAGTAAGGGTGAAAAGGCGAGGTAAAAGCTCACCGGTATTATTGGCAACAATAGTAGCCGTACACATTATGGGTTGCAAGATCATGTACACCGACGCATGTAGGATTACTCGTCCGATGTCGGGGGGTAGATTGCTTGAGGTAAATGGTGACATTTATCCCAGATAAATGACAGACACAGTACGTAAGTATTGACAGAACCCGGCTTATAAATCTGCTATTTTTTTTACTCTTAAAGAGGCACAAAAACACATTAATATTCTTCTAAATGAATAAGTTAATCAATTTTTTCAAGAAATTATACAGTTTTATCCTTTACGATATTTGGAGAAAAACGGAGTATGAATTATCGCGAACTAAACGATTGCTTTATGGTTTGGTGAAAATTACTATCCTAGCCATCAGAGGCTTAATTCATAATGATTTGAATATTAAAGCATCTGCTTTAACCTATTCAATTCTTTTTGCCGTTATACCAATTTTTGCATTAATAATTGGTATTGGTAGAGGTTTTGGGGTTGATAAACTGATTGAAAATTCATTACAGGAAACATTTATTGCACAAGCCAATATGATTCCGGTGGTAATGCAGGCAGTTGGAAGGTATTTAGACTCAACCAACAGCGGAATATTCATAGGAATTGGATTAGTAGTTTTGATTATTACTGTTATGAACTTTTTCATGCAGGTTGAAGCCGCTTTTAACAATATCTGGCAGGTTAAAAAATCCCGATCAGTATTGCGCCAGTTTTCTGTGTATTTTTCTACCATGTTGATCATTCCAATACTCATTGTATTTTCGAGCGGATTATCAATTTACGTAAATACAGCACTTTCGCAATCAGTTTTTAATCAACTTCTTAATCCTATATTCAGATTCAGTGTAAAATTTACTCCTTTTTTTGTAAACTGGATAATTTTCACCCTATTGTATTTGGTCATTCCCAATACCAAAGTGAAATTTATTAATGCTTTAATTGCAGGCATTATGGCCGGATCGGCATTTCAGTTTTTCCAGATTATTTATATCAATGGTCAGGTTTATTTATCACGATACGATATTGTATATGGTAGTTTTGCTGCTATTCCTTTACTGCTTCTTTGGTTACAAATCTCTTGCTTGATTGTATTGCTTGGTGCCGAAATTTCGTATGCTGCTCAAAATCTGCAAAACTATAATTATGAGGTCGATACCAATAATATTAGTAACCGGTATAAAAATTACATAACACTTTACATTACGTATCTCATTGTAAAACAATTTGAAAATCAAAAACCTCCTTTATCTTCGGATCAACTTGCAAAAGAATATAAATTACCCATTCGATTGGTCAATCAGATTCTGTCTAAATTGGTTGAAGTTTCCGTTTTGATTGAAGTTTTCAACGACCTATCGAAGAATAAAACCTATCAACCCGCATTCGATATTAATAAACTTACCGTCAATAAATTACACGAAAAAATTGATTGTTTTGGCTCCGAATTTTTTGTTAATGATAAAAATCCTGTTTTAGACAATTTGTGGATCAAAACAGAAGAAATGAGGAGAAAAACCGAAGAATTATCGGAGAATGTATTAATCAAAGATTTATGATTAAGTGTAAATCATGAATTTTTTTCCTGTTACAAAAATTCCTCTTTAATCAAAACCTGTATTTCTTGTTTTTATTCTTTTAATAATACTACGGTTAAATAGTATTACGAGCGTTTTTCATGCATTTTAATGAAAAATGTTTAGTTTAAATAAAAAAACCTCTAAATATTTGGAATAATATTTAATTTTCAAAACAATTCTTACCCAAATGTTACTGCCACAATACTTTATAAAAATATTTTTTGTAACTTTGAGACAAAAGTTAAATCAATACAAATGATATAAATAATTTTAAATCAAATTAATTTAATATGACTAAAAATCAAATTTTCATTGCTGCAATTGCATTATTTTCATTTTCAATTTCAGGTATTTCACAAGAACTTGTTCAATGGCGTGGAGCGGAAAGAAGCGGTGTTTATAACGAAACAGGTTTGCTGAAAGAATGGCCTGCAGAAGGTCCAAAGTTGCTCTGGCAGTTCGATGGTCTCGGCAGAGGATTTACCTCTGTAACCATAGCCAATGGAAAAATATATACTACAGGCGAAACTGAAGGATCAGGTTTTGTGTATGCACTTAACAAGGATGGTAAACAAATTTGGAAAACTGAATATGGTAAAGATTGGGCTGATTCATATCCCGGAACACGCACAACACCTGTTTATTTTAAAGGTAATCTTTTTTTGGCAACAGCTTTTGGCGAAGCATTATGTCTGAATGCCGAAACAGGGAAAAAAGTATGGAGTGTGGATATGAAAGAAAAATTCGGAGCGCGCGATCTGAAATGGGGAATTGTAGAAGCTCCCGTTATTCTCGGTAATAAAGTATTTTTCACACCCGGAGGCGAAAACTCAGCCATTGTAGCATTAGATATTAAAACAGGCGAAACTATCTGGACATCGAAAGCTACAGGTGAAGTATCTGCTTATTGTTCCCCATTGTTGTTTAATTATAAAGGGAAAAATTATTTTACTACTGCACTATCGGGTAATGTAGTTGGAATTGATGTAAATGATGGATCATTATTGTGGAAAGTTGCACAGGTTAATATGCATTCAATACATCCCAATACGCCGCTTTACAAGGATGGACACATTTACAGTGTAACAGGTTATAAAGTTGGTGGAGTAATGTTAAAATTGTCGGATGATGGACGAAGCGTGACCGAACTTTGGCGAAACCCTACACTGGACAGTCAAATGGGCGGTGCTGTTTGGATTAACAACTATATTGTAGGTTCAGGAACTCAAAACGATCGTAGCTGGCAATGTCTCGACGCAAAAACCGGTCAGGTTTTGCACAAATCCACCGCAATAGGTAAAGGCGTTGTGGTTTATGCCGATGGTTTGTTTTATTGCTATGCCGATAATGGCGAAATGGGCATTATGGAGCTAAATGATAGCGGTTTTAATTTGAAATCGAAATTCCGAATTGTACTTGGCACAGAACAACATTGGGCACATCCGGTCATTGATAAAGGAATTTTATATGTTCGTCATGGAAATACTTTGATGGCTTATGATATAAAAAAATGACCCCTAACCCCTCCCGATTAATTTCGGGATAAATTGCGGGGAATAAGAAAAACACAATATAATCAGTTGATTTTGAACAATAAACGAATCAAAATATTTATGGTAACGACAGCAGGCTTAAGTTTGCTGTTGTTGCTTTTTTGGCTGTTTTACGACCCGACAAAGGACTTTGAAGTATATAATCCCGGTATGGATCAGCCAAATGATAGCGCTGTAAATATAAGTACAGAAAATGTTGTTATTGGAGAGCATTTTACGAAATTCACAGATTATACATCACAACTATCCGAAAAATGGCCGTCGTTCAGAGGTGAAAATCACGACAATATTTTAAAAACGGCTTATCCGATAAATGAAAACTGGAAAGCTAAAGAGCCAAAAATTATTTGGTCGGTAGAAACCGGCGAAGGACATGCTGCACCGGCAATTTACAAGGGCTTAGTGTATTTTATCGATTACAATGAGAAAGAAAAAGCCGACATGCTGAAGTGCTTTTCGTTGGAAACCGGTAAAGAATTGTGGCGACGATGGTACAATGTGCATATCAAACGAAACCATGGTATGTCGCGTACTATTCCTGCTGTTACCGAAAACTTTGTAGTAACAATGGGGCCACGGTGCCATGTGATGTGTGTCGATAGGCTAACCGGCAATTTACATTGGGGAATTGATCTTGAAAAGCAATACAAAACCGAAACGCCACTCTGGTACACAGGTCAATGTCCGATTGTGGTTGATGATGTTGCAATCATCGCCGTTGGAGGTAGTTCATTGATGATTGGTGTAGATTGCAAAACAGGAAAAGTACTTTGGGAAACGCCCAATGAGAAAAACCTGAAAATGTCGCATTCTTCAATTTTACCCATTACCATTCTGAACAAAAAAATGTTTGTGTATGCTTCCATAGGAGGAATCATAGGTGTTTCGGCTGAGGCTTCTGACATGGGAAAGAAATTGTGGGAAATTTCGGATTGGGCACCTTCAGTAATTGCTCCGGCTCCGGTTTATTTAGGCGAAAACAGAATATATGTAACCGGTGGTTATGGTGCTGGCGGTGCAATACTAAAAATTTCGGAGAAAGGTGGTGGATTTTCGGCACAATTAGAAACTAAATTTGCACCACACGAAGGGCTGGCTTCTGAACAACAGACAGCGATTGTAAACAACGGGTTTATTTATGGAATTTTACCTAAAGATGCTGGTTCCAATCGAAATCAATTTATATGTTATTCAACATCGGATCTCAAAACGCCGGTTTGGCAAAGTGGAAAAACGAATCGCTACGGTTTAGGTCCTTACATTCAAATAAATGATAAATTTCTGATTTTGAGCGACGATGGAACATTGGATATGATTCAGGCTTCAAAAAAATCTTTTGAACTTGTGAATCAGAAAAAATTATTTGACGGACAAGATGCCTGGGGTCCTTTTGCTTTTGCCGATGGATATTTATTGCTACGTGACTCTAAAAATATTTATTGTTTAGATTTAAAACCCTGAGATTTTTTAGTTTCAAAAACCTTGAAAAATAATTGAAATGAAGAAAAATACATTAACATATTTGCTGATTGCCGGCATAGTCATCGGATTAATTGTACTTGGTAATTTTTTTATAAAACCCAATTACAATTCAAAAAATGAAAATCCATATAGTCTGAAAATTGACAGCATAGGACAAATTGCCGCTGTAGATTTCTGTGATGTAAGTTATTCGAAAATTGATATTTCATTGAATAAAGCCATTGCGATAGCAGTTGATAAAAACAATAATACTTACATTTCGGGCGACAATAAAATTATAATCCTATCAAAAAACGGCACAAAAACGGATGAATTTGCAACGGAAATAACTGCAACGGCTCTGATAGTCGGAGATAATATTCTTTGCGCAGCATTCAAAAATAAAGTTGAACTTTTTACATTGGAAGGAAAGCCCATAAAAAATTGGTCGGATTTGAGTGAAAAAGCGTATATAACTTCATTGGCTGTAATAGCTGACCAGATTTTTGTTTCAGATGCTGAAAGTGCTTTAGTTTATAAATATTCGATGGATGGAAAATTACTTCAAACCATTGGTTCAAAGGCCGATAAAAATGAAATGAACAGTTTTATTCTGCCAAGTTATTATTTCGATGTAGCAATTGCACACGACAATTCGCTTTGGGTAGCCAATACCGGACGACACAAGTTGGTCAATTTTGATAATAAAGGAAAAATGCTTTCATTCTGGGGTGACACTTCATCCGGAGTCGAAGGTTTTTGCGGTTGCTGTAATCCTTCGCATTTTGCAATTATGAGCGATGGTTCGTTTATTACATCCGAAAAGGGAATAGTTCGTGTAAAAAAATACAATTCAGCCGGAGTTTTTGAATGTGCTTTAGCCGGACAGGAATATTTCACAGAAAATGCAACAGGATTAGATATCGCTATCAATACTAATGATGAAATACTGGTACTTGAACCCGATGCATCAACTCTTCACATTTTTAAAATAAATAACTAAAATGAGCAACGAGAAAATTGAAAAATCAATACTTCCGGAAACCGGAAAGCACTTAAACAGACGTGATTTTCTAAAAACCGGTTTGCGGGCTGCTGCATTTTTATCGTTGGCGTCGATAACCGGATATAGCCTGAGCAAATCGATGTCGGATGATTTGGTTTGGCAAATTGACCCGACTAAATGTGTTCAATGTGGTAAGTGCGCCACCAATTGTGTGCTGAATATGTCGGCGGTAAAGTGTATGCACGTTCATAAAATGTGCGGTTATTGCGATTTGTGCGGTGGTTATTTTAAACCTCAGGTAAAAAACCTTGATACAGGAGCCGAGAATCATTTGTGTCCGACAAAAGCATTGAAACGTAGTTTTGTGGAAGCGCCTTATTATAAATATGATGTGGACGAAAGTTTATGTAACGGTTGCGGTAAATGTGTTGAAGGTTGTGGCGCTTTCGGAAATGGGTCGCTGCATTTACAAATTAATCATGACTTATGCACCAATTGCAATCAATGCGCCATTTCGAAAGTATGTCCGGCAGATGCGATTGTTCAAATTCCGGCAAGCAAGGGATATATGCTGAAAAGTGGGTTTAATACATAGCCCCCTAAATCCCCCAAAGGGGGACTTTATTGATTAGCTCATTTTTTAAATTTATAATCAAACAAACTCATAATACTGTGCAAATAGTTAAATATCTACTTATAAGCATTTTTTTACTGATTTTTTTTCAGACAAGCAATGCGCAGCGATTTCCGGAACCGGATTTTGAATCGGGTTATGAAGTTCCCGAGACACAAACCATTGCTCCGCGAGCTTTATCGTGGGAATATCTCGATGTGGTGGTGTTGTTTATTGCATTGAGTGTAATGAGCTGGTTCGTCATAAAAAAACGTTCGCGCAAAGGTATTTTCTGGACAAGTATATTCTCAATCATTTATTTCGGCGTTATTCGCCTTGGGTGTGTTTGCTCGGTCGGGTCAATTCAAAATGTAACTTTATCACTCTTTCAGTCCAATTATATTATTCCAATAACAGTGATTGCTTTTTTCGCTCTGCCCCTACTCTTTACATTGTTTTTCGGACGTACTTTTTGCGCCGGAGTCTGTTTTATGGGCGCTGTGCAGGATTTGGTCAATATTAAACCCATTTCAATTCCCACCTGGCTAAACAAACCTTTGAGTGCCATTCCGTATATTTATTTGGTATTGGCATTATTGCTAGCTGCTACCGGAGCCGATTTTATAATTTGCCGGTACGATCCGTTTATCGGGTTTTTCCGAATGAATGCCACATTTGGAATGTTCGTGTTTGGCGCGGTTATTTTAATTCTGGGCATTTTTATTGGACGACCTTATTGTCGTTTTCTTTGTCCGTACGGGGTTTTGCTCAACTGGATGTCGCGGTTATCATTCTGGCATACAACCATTACGCCATCGGTTTGCATTCAGTGTAAATTGTGCGATACTTCTTGTCCGGTCGATGCTATCAATAAACCCGTTCAAATAAAACCCGAAACCATCGAAAAAGGAAGAAACCGATTGATTACTCTTTTCGTTTTATTACCGGTATTTATTGTTGCAAGCGGTTTCTTAGCTTCAAGGCTATACAAACCTCTTTCGACCATTCATCCAACCGTGCATTTAGCCGAAGAAATTAAATGGGAACAAGATAATTCAAAAAAAACAGGTTCAGAAGATTCCAAAGCATTTCACAGCACAGGAATTCAGGCAAGTCAACTCTTTTCGGATGCAGGTAGAATTCAGCATTTCTTTTATTACGGAACCTGGATTGGCGGTGCATTTTTAGGCTTATTTTTTGGAATTTCGTTATTAAAAACTTCTATTGTTCGCAGACAGGAAGATTATGAACCCGACAAAGGAAATTGTGTAAGTTGCGGAAAATGTTATAAATATTGTCCGGTACCCCCAACCCCTTAAGGGGAGTAAGAAAGTCGACAAATAATAATAAAATATATGGATACTTCAAATAGTATAGTTAACAATACAAATATTAATTCCCCGCAATCTATCCCGACGAATTCGGGAGGTGTTAGGGGTAAATATATTGCAAAATACATGGCCATTCTTTCAATCGTTATAGTAATAATTGTAAGTATGTTTATGATATTGAACTATATACAAATAAAAGTTCATCATCCGATTGAAAGCGGAACCATCGATAATTTAGTAAAAAAATTAGATGGCTCCGACGATGACAAAGTGCTTCGCGAACAAATTCGGGTGATTGATTTAATGTCGCGCAAGGCTTATTTTTCGTATCTATGGCAATTAAAAACAGGTGCATGGATCGTAATTGGTTTTAGCTTAATATTTATTTTTTCGGTTAAAATTTATACCAAAAAAAATACTATTGGAACTGTTGGTAATATTAAACCCGATAGTTTTTGGGAAGTAAAATCGAAAGAGCGAAAATGGATGATGATAAGTATTGGAACTTTAGCAATTGTAGCTGTAGTGCTTTCACTAAGTTCTAATAAATATTATACCGACTTTAATTCGTTTATTATCAATGAAAATATAACTGAAGACTTACCTTTGAAACAAAATGAATTAACTGTAATTACCAGCCAGGTTGATACAATAACAACCGATTCGTTAAGTCAAAGTACAGATTCAACTGCAGCAACCGATTTTCCGACTGATGCTGAAATTAAAAGAAATCATCCTGCTTTCAGAGGCCCATTTGGGTTGGGTGTAAATTACAAAACCAAACTCCCAACAGACTGGGATGGAGTTTCGGGCAAAAATATTAAATGGAAAAAAGCAATTTCTTTGCCGGGTTTAAACTCACCGGTCATCTGGGGTAATTTTTTATTCATTGCCGGTGCCAACGAAAATACGCGTAAAGTATTTTGCTATAACAGATTAACAGGTGCGTTAATTTGGACTAAGGAGATTAAAAACATCCCCGGCAGTCCTGCGAAATCACCAAAAGTTACCAATGACACAGGTCATTCGGCAGCAAGTTTAACGACCGATGGTAAAAGGGTTTACGCCATATTTTCGAATGGAGACATTGTAGCGTTCGATTATGAAGGAAAACAAGTCTGGGCTAAAAATCTTGGCGTTCCCGATAACCATTACGGACACTCGTCATCGTTACAATTCTTTAAAAATAAGCTTATTGTGCAATACGATGACAATAAATCGTGTAAACTTTTTGCGCTTGCCACGCAAACCGGCGAAGAAATATGGAAAACAATTCGGTCAGGAAAAATATCGTGGGCGTCGCCACTCATCGTTCCCAAAGGCAATAATGCCGAAATAATTGTAAATAATTTACCTTACGTAGCTGCTTATAATGCCGAAACAGGTAAAGAAATCTGGAAACTCGATTGTCTCACCGGTGAGATTGGTTCATCACCAGCTTATGCCAACGGAATGGTGTTTGCTGCTAACGAATACGCCAAAATGGTTGGAATTAAGGATGGGAAAATTGTATGGGAAGGTTTCGATTATTTGCCTGACGTTTCGAGTCCGGTTGCTTACTTAGATTATGTTTTTTTTACTACTTCTTATGGCGATTTGGTTTGTATCAATCAAAAAGATGGAGCACTTATCTGGCATCACGAATTCGATAACGGTTTTTACGGTTCGCCGGTAATTGCCGATGGAAAACTGTATTGTATTGATCGCACCGGAACGACTGTAATTGTAGAAGCCGGTAAAGAATTTAAACTAATCGGGCAGCCTTCGATTGGCGAAAAATCGGATTGTACGCCAGCATTTGCAGATGGTATGATCTATATTCGGGGACAAAAAAATTTATATTGTATTGGAAAATAATGTCGGATAACACACAACATATTGTCGAAAAAATAATTGTCGAAAATGGAAACAGCCGTGACAGGTTGATTCCCATACTTCAGGCAATACAGGCTGAGTACAATTATTTGCCGGTTGAGGCATTGGAAAAAGTATGCGAACTGACTGAAATTACACAAACGCAAATTACCGGTGTTTCAACTTTCTACTCGCAATTTCGTCATAAACCGGCCGGAAAACACACCATAAAAGTCTGTGTAGGAACGGCTTGCCATGTAAAAGGAGCTATGCAGGTTTTCGATGCATTCAAACGGCAACTAAAACTTGAAGCTGAAAACGATACCGATGCTGCCGGACTTTATACCCTCGAAGAAGTGGCTTGTCTGGGTTGTTGCACGTTAGCTCCTGTGGTTCAAATTGATGATGTAACTTACGGAAAAGTAAGTCAAAGCGAGATTGAAAATGTTTTGGATGATTTTTTGGGTAAAAAAACATCTTCAGAATCAACAAAAAATGAATTTGTACGAACCGAACTTAAGAAAGGTGAAATCCGCCTCGGATTGGGTTCATGTTGTGTGGCAAGCGGTAGTTCCGAAATTGAGAAAAAAGTACATCACACTTTGGAGAAAAACAGCATAGCTACCCATGTGAAACAGGTTGGATGTGTTGGTATGTGTCATCAGGTTCCCCTGCTCGAAATTATTGAAGATAACAAAGAACCGGTTTTGTACTCAAAAGTAAAACCGGAAGATGTAAAAGAAATTATATTAAAACATTTTAAACCAACAAGTTTAGGAAATAAAATAAAAAGCAGGTTTTTGTCCACGGTTGAAAACATCTACAACAATCCGGAATTTTCTCCGGTTGACAATCGTTATTTAGATATCAGGGAGAAACAAGTTGATGATTTTCTGAGTAAACAAAAACACATTGCCACCGAACTGAAAGGAATCATTAATCCGGATGATATTCAGGAGTATAAAACAAATGGAGGTTTTCAGGCATTGCTCAAATGCCTGCGACACATGACTCCTGAACAAGTAATAGAACAAATAAAAATCAGTGGTTTGCGTGGACGTGGTGGTGCCGGATTTCCAACATGGATAAAATGGGACATTGTGCGTAACGAACAAACTGCCGAAAAGTACGTAATTTGTAATGGTGACGAAGGCGACCCGGGTGCTTTTATGGATCGTATGTTGCTGGAGTCTTTTCCTTTTCGTATTATCGAAGGACTGACGATTGCTGCTTATGCCACCGGAGCAACCAAGGCTTACTTGTACATCAGGGCAGAATATCCATTGGCAGTAAAGCGCATTCAGGATGCAATTATTGAATGTAAAAATCACCATTACCTCGGTCAAAACCTGTTGAGTAGTGATTTTTCACTCGAAATGGAAATTTTCCAGGGAGCTGGAGCATTTGTTTGCGGCGAGGAAACTGCCTTGATAGCTTCGATGGAAGGAGATCGGGGAATGCCGGAAATTCGTCCACCCTACCCTGCCAAAGAAGGTTTGAACAACTTCCCTACCCTTGTAAATAACGCCGAAACATTGGCAAATATTGCCTGGATTATTCAAAATGGGGCAAATAATTTTAATGCCATTGGCACAGCTGACAGTTGTGGTACCAAAGTTTTTGCTTTAGCCGGAAAAGTGGCACGTGGCGGGTTAATTGAAGTTCCGATGGGAATTACAATTAACGAAATTGTAAATGATATTGGCGGAGGCATTCAGAACAACAAAAAATTTAAAGCTGTGCAGATTGGTGGCCCTTCGGGAGGTTGCATTCCTGCATCTTTGGGCGATACACCGGTGGATTTCAGGCATTTGATGGGAATTGGTGCTATGATGGGCTCGGGCGGTTTGGTGGTACTCGATGAATCGGATTGTGTGGTGGATATTGCACGTTATTTTCTGAGTTTTACACAAAATCAATCGTGCGGAAAGTGTGTTTTTTGCCGTACAGGAACAAAACACATGCTCACCATTCTGGATCGGATTTGTAACGGACATGGCAAAATGGAAGACCTGGAGACGCTCGAAAAACTGGCCCCTAAAATTATCAAAGGCAGTTTATGCGGACTAGGCAAAACAGCTCCAAATCCTGTGCTTACTTCGCTTAAATACTTCCGCGAAGAATACATTGCTCATATCAATGGTCAATGTCCTTCAAAAAAATGTCAGGCGCTGATACGTTACCAAATTGACGAAAGTTGTATTGGATGTACCAAATGCGCACAAAGTTGTCCGACAGATGCGATTGAAAACCGACCGCACCAGTTGCATATTATTGATCAGGAAAAATGTATAAAATGTGATGTTTGTCGCATGGTTTGCCCGGTTGATTCGGTAAAAATAACCCCTAACCCCTAAAGGGGAATAAAAGACCAAAAACACGGAACGCGAAACTTGAAACACGAAACGATTAAATGACTGAAATTAAAATAAATAACACTTCATATACCGTAAATCAGAACGAAACCATTCTGAGTGTGGCGCAACGTGAAGGAATTCATATCCCGACCATGTGCTGGGTGAAGGAATTTAAACCTTCCACTTCGTGCATGGTGTGTGTGGTTCAGGATATGCGCAACGGAAAAATACTGACTTCGTGTTCGGCTAAAGCAGAGCAAGGCATGGTGATTGAAACCGACAACGAGGAAGTGATTGACATGCGAAAAAGTGCTTTGGAACTGTTGTTGAGCGAACATTATGGCGATTGCGAGGCGCCTTGTCAACGGGTTTGTCCCGCCGAAATGGATATTCCATACATGAACAGATTAATTGCCGATGGTAAAATGGACGAAGCGCTGCAAAACATATCTGAAACCATCGCTCTCCCTTCAATTTTGGGTTACATTTGTCCGGCTCCCTGCGAAAAAGCATGTCGTCGAAAAGACATTGACGAACCGGTTTCAATTTGTTTGTTGAAACGATTTGTGGGCGAAAATGAAGATGATAAAACAATTAAATCCCCTAAAAACAATATACCTGTAGCAATAATTGGTGCCGGTCCAGCCGGTTTGGCAGCATCATATTATTTTGCAAAAAATGGTTTCGAATGTCATGTTTACGACAATAATGACTTGCCCGGAGGAAAAATGCGAACCGACATACCGGAGGAACGTTTACCCCGTGAAGTACTTGATTTTGAAATCAAACGAATAGAAAAATTGGGAGTTAAGTTTTATCAAAACCAACCGATTGATGCAGATAAAATTAAAACTGATTTATCAAAAAAATATTCGTTTATTTTGTTAACCATTGGTGCCGAAACAAGCATTGATACCTCTATTTTCAATAAAACATCTTATTCAAATATCAAGGAATTAGATATTTATACCCTGAATAATACTCATATTTTTGCTCCGAAACAAATTCCTTCGAAAAGTAAAATGGCAGTTCGGGCAGCAGCTCTCGGACGAAAAATGTGCGAATGGACGATGGAATTCATTGGGAATCAAGAAATTTCAGGTCCGGCACGAACGTTTAATTCAGTTTACAAACGTATTGCAGAAGTTGAACGGGACGAGTTTTTAAAAGAAGCTCTAAATCATTCAGGACAAGAAAAAACTGCGGATTACCTGACCGGATTTACAGCAGTACAAGCCGTTAAAGAGGCTCAGCGATGCCTGCATTGCGATTGTCGAAAAAAAGACGATTGTGATTTGCGCTCATTATCAACCGAATACAAAGCTAGTCAGCGCGTTTATACGCTTGATAAACATAAAAATACAGTAAAAAATACGGAACATAAACAAATCATTCTCGAAAACCTGAAATGTATAAAATGCGGCATTTGCATACAAACAACTCAACGGTCTGGCGACAAAACCGGTTTTGCATTTTCGGGCAGAGGTTTTGATGTTCAGATTGCAATTCCGTTGGATAAAAGCATCACTGAATTGAGTGAAAAAACATCCATCGAATGTGCAAAAAACTGCCCGACAGGCGCCATAGCTTTGAAATTTTGAATTTAAAAATTCTGAACAAAATCAGACAACTTCCTGTTAAATTATTATTGATGATAAAACAAGTAATGACGCTTTTCTTTCTGCTTTTTTCGGTTTGCAGCTTTGCTCAAACCGGTACTACATGGCCTAATTACAGGGGAAATAATGTATTGAACGGCATTTCGCACAGTACATTCAACACGCCTATCAAACTCCTTTGGTCATTCAAAACCGGTGACGAAATAAAATCTTCTCCAGTAATAAGCAACAATCTTATTTTTATTGGTTCAATGGACGGGCAAGTCTATGCCTTGAATTTAGCCGGAAAAGTGAAGTGGAAATTCAAAGCAGAATCGTCGGTTGAATCATCACCAATAGTGATAAAAAAGACAGTAATTATCAGCAGTTCAAGTGGTTTGATTTATGCACTCGACGAATTAACAGGTAAACTGAAGTGGAAATTCAGAACTGAAGGGCAAATTATGGGTTCGGCCAATTGGTTATCGGACGGAAATGGCGTACAAATTCTTGTGCCAAGTTACGATTTTTGCTTATACAGCATTCGGTTTGATACAGGTAAACTTAACTGGAAATGCCAGACTGACAATTATTTAAATGGAGCAGCTGCAACTGATAATAAGAAAATTGTGATTGGCGGTTGTGATTCATATTTACACATTATCGATGCAAAAAACGGAAAATCGTTGGCAAAAATCGAGATTGGAACTTATGTGGCCGAATCGGCGGCAATTTCTGAAAATCTGGCTTTTGTGGGCGATTACGACGGAGGTTTTACCTGTGTCGATTTGGTAAAAAACAAAAGGAAATGGAAATTTACGAATCCGAAAGCGACTCCGTTTTTAAGCTCACCAGCTGTAAATGCCAATCGGGTTTTTATTGGCTCACACGATAAAAAAGT
>JAKLIM010000430.1 GCA_022709605.1 Bacteroidota bacterium
AAAGGTTAACCTTTTGAACTGAGATAAATTAATTATTTTTGTATCAAAACCTGTAACGTTTTTTCAGGACGACACAAAAAATAAAATTAACCGTTCATCGAAACTAAAAATTCATCGTTATTAACGGTACGTTCCATTCGGTCTTTTAAAAATTCCATGGCTTCAATTGAATTCATATCGGCTAAATGCCTGCGAAGAATCCACATGCGGTTCAACGTATCCTGATCGAGTAAAAGATCGTCGCGACGTGTGCTTGAAGCCATAATGTCAACAGCAGGGAAAACACGCTTGTTCGAAAGTTTACGATCGAGTTGCAATTCCATATTACCTGTGCCTTTGAATTCTTCAAAAATTACTTCGTCCATTTTAGAACCAGTTTCAGTTAGTGCGGTAGCAATAATTGTCAGACTTCCACCATTTTCAATGTTACGGGCTGCTCCAAAGAAACGTTTTGGTTTGTGCAATGCATTCGCATCAACACCACCCGAAAGAATTTTACCCGAAGCTGGCGAAACTGTATTGTAAGCACGTGCCAAACGGGTAATTGAATCGAGCAAAATCACAACATCCTGTCCACATTCTACCATGCGTTTTGCTTTTTCGTGTACCATACTTGCCACTTTTACGTGGCGTTCGGCTGGTTCGTCAAATGTTGATGATACTACTTCAGCACGTACACTTCGTGCCATATCAGTTACCTCTTCGGGACGTTCGTCAATAAGAAGTACAATCATATAAACTTCGGGGTGATTGGCTGCAATAGCATTCGCTATTTCTTTGAGCAATACTGTTTTACCTGTTTTTGGTTGCGCAACAATTAATCCGCGCTGACCTTTACCGATAGGTGAGAAGAGGTCTACAATGCGGGTCGAAAGTGAATCGCCTCTGCCGGTAGTAAGATTGAATTTTTCGTCGGGAAAAAGGGGTGTAAGATGTTCAAAAGGAACACGATCGCGAACATATTCAGGTGAACGTCCGTTGATTTTATTGACCTTTATCAGCGGAAAATATTTTTCACCTTCTTTGGGCGGACGAATCGAGCCTGAAACTGTATCACCGGTTTTTAAACCAAAAAGTTTAATTTGCGATTGCGATACATAAATATCATCGGGTGAAGAAAGGTAATTGTAGTCGGCCGAACGAAGAAATCCATAGCCATCCTGCATCATTTCGAGTGTGCCTGTACCATCGAGTATGCCGTCGAAATCAAATTGTTTTTCCTGTCTTTCTGGTCGGTTTCCGAATTTGCGGTTTGAATTATTAACCATGTTATTATTTCCATTAATAACACGCAATTGGCGACCTTCCGGATTTTCAGATTTTGTGGTTTCTGTTTCAGCAGTTGCCTCAGAAGAATCTGTTGGAACCTCCTCAGAAGATATTTCTACTTCAGTTTCCGTTTCAATAGGAGCTTCAGACCAATCGTTAATTTCCTTTACATGTTTGATTATTCTGGTTGGAGCTTTAATTTCTTCGTTGTTTTCGGCTGTTACAAGTTCTGATACTGTATTCGTCTCATCAGTAGAATTTTCAACCGGTTTTTTCTGAACCGGCTTTTTAGGTTTATTCTTCTGTGGATTTTTCGCGTTAACCTGTTTTGTTTCAGCTGTTACGGGAGTCACTTCTGGACTCTTAGGCTCAATTTTCGAAGGTTCCTGTATCTGTTTAACCGGTTTATTTTCAGTTTTCTGAACTACCTGTGGAATTATGTTTTCCTGAGGATTTGCAGGGACATTCTTTGTGTCAGAAGCCTTTTTAACAGTTACACGTTGACGTTTTTTGCGATCATCGAGATTTGGTTTTACTATGGCTGTCTTAATCTGGGAATTAGCAACTGCCTGTTCATCGAGAATTGCATAAACCATTTGATTTTTAGACATAGAATTAGGAATTTTAATACCTAATTCGGCAGCGATGGCCCTTAGTTCGGACTCGCTTTTTGCATTCAGTTGCAAAATGTTGAAGTTACTCATAATGTGATGAATAAACGTTTTTTTAGGAGAGTTTCCCTTTGGAGGAAATTACTTGTGAATAAGTGATAAGTATATTTATTTTTGATTGATGTTCAAGAGCAGGAATGCTATTGCTTTAAGAAATCATTGCAAAAGTATATCTTTTTTTTAAATATCCAAAAAATTTCATATTTATTTAATTGATGATTTGCATTTATTTTAAATTATTATTGATTATCAGTATATTATTGCTAATAATTGAGTAAAATAAAATTGAAAAAACACAAATAGGTATCATTTTTTTAATTTTGAAGATCCAAGAAATATGTATTTAAAATATTCTGCTAACATTTATTTTGTACTACTTTTTTCCTGAAAACAATAGGCAGATTGATTCATAATTCTTCATGTAAATAATAAAGGATTCATAACAACTATTCTTTCACCAATTTTTGTGTTCGGGTAGTTCCATTGGTCAATGTTACTTTTACAATATAAATACCCGGACTTAAATCAGAAACATTTATACACTCTTCAAATTTATTAGAATGTAAATTTATTGATTTAAAACCAACTGTATTATAGATAGTTATATCATTTATCTCAATGTCTGATTCAACATAAAGTGTTTCCAGTACCGGATTTGGGAAAACCCTGATTTTAGCAAAAGATTCTAATTCAGGTAATGCAGTGTTATGCCCTACCATATTGGCATCAAGCCAGTTAAGCCGAACTGTAATCCAATTTTTCAATTTTTGCACTTCACCGGCATAAGTTGTTGATAATACATCAATTTCTGGAGCTCCGTTATTTACTCCAAGGGTATTATATTTTTTAAAATGTCTGACTTGTGCTTCGTTTACTAAATTTGCAATAGAATCAATGGTTCGGTTTATTTGTTCGATACTGAGAATATTTTTGCGTAAACTGAAATAACGGGTATTTATCGCATTGGCAAAATAAGGATCTTGTAACATTTTAGCCTCCCACGATGGTGGTACCGGACTTACATTGCAATA
>JAKLIM010000431.1 GCA_022709605.1 Bacteroidota bacterium
CGCTTTCAAAATTTGGTTGCATTTATCTACCGAAGTTTCTGATAACTTTTGCCAGGTGTTGATGCCAGCCGAATGAAATAGTTCTTCAATTTTTGGCCCTATTCCTTCAACAACTTTCAAATCGTTTTGAATCACTTTTTTTCCTAAAATGCTAAATGCCAATTCGGAATTAAAAGCAGGAAAATTTGAAACAAAAGTATTCACTTTAGTTGACTCTTTTTGTTTTTCTAAATCTGACAGTTTTTTTTGTAACGCCATTTTACTCTTAGCGCACTCGTCTAAATTTGCACGAAGTTGTTCAATTTCTACTTTATTGTTTGATAACATCTTTCCTAGTAAGTAACCTAATAAGGCACAAATAAGACCGACTAATACAGGGATTAAAATACATGTAATACACATAGTTGTAAAGTTTTTAATGATTAATTTATTGTAATTACTACTCTTCTGTTTTTGGCTTTTCCTTCGGCGGTGGTATTGTCGGCAATTGGTTCATCCTGACCTTTCGATGAGGTTTCAATACGCTGTGCATCAATTTTATCGTTAAAGAATGACTTTGCAAAATCGGCTCTTCTCTGACCAATTATAACATTTTTATCCTTATCGCCGGTATTATCGGTATGTCCTACAATTAACATTTTTGATTCCGGTACTTTGTCTAAGTAATTCAGTATTTCTGATACTGTTGCTTTCTCTTGTTGTGTTAATTTGATGCTCGATTTACTGCTATTGAAGTACAATATTAAAGGTGTTTTGTTTAACTTGTCTTTCAATGTAGCCAAGCCCGGATCTACAGAATCATTGGCTGTTACTGTTATTTCTTTCAGTTCGAAATTTACCGGCCCGTAAACAATTCCATCTTTTGTATTCCACGAATCACGCACCTGACCATCAATATCAATGGCATTGGCCGAAATTCCCTTAGAAACCAGATACGCTTTAACTTTGTCGGCCCTTGCAAATCCCAGGTTTGGAAATGAAGTATTGTTTTTTTCTTGTGAAGTACAGAAACCGGTTATCGTAAGTTTCTGTGCCGGATTCATTTCTAACTGTTCTTTAAGCGCCTGAATACCAAAATCAATAGAATCGTTGAGTGGTTGATTTATTTCAAAACCATCGAGTCCGAAATTGAAGTTGCTGCTACATTGATAATTGAATCCATTTCCATTTAATGCGAAAGCATTGAGCCCATTTACGGCAACCGGAGGTAAGTCTTTTTCATATTTGTCGTTGCTGCATGAACAACAAAAATAATAATACAATAAAGTTCCGATAAGGATGGTAAGTAATATACCTAAAAGATAGATAAATTTTTTTGACATAAAATCTAATTTTTTTAGTAAATGATTTAGTTGGTTAACACTTAAAACTTTGCTAAATAAAAACTAAAAATTTCAGATTTGATACATGTTAAGTTCCAGAGCTATCATTATTTTCATTTAATTAGGTAAAATAATCATATGTTAACATATTTAACCGCACTTTTTGCATTAAACTTTGTAAAATGAAAAATTTCTTTGAAAATATTTAAATGTTTTATTTATCAAAAATGATTTAATTCTGGCTTTTTATGTAGTCAAAATCTTAATTTTTTTTCAACATCTAATTTTTCTTCAATACCTTCACCAGGGTGTTATAATCAATATAATAAAGAATTTTGAGCGAAATACTATTGGTTTGATTCATCCATGCTTTTTGCAAATTACTCCGGTAATTGTAATCCACTGTGTTTTCATTCGAATACGAAAGCGTTTTCCACGCTATTGACATTTCGGAACCGGGAGCAAATATCCATCTGAATATCATGTCGATAGTAAATGCATTGTAGTTTTGATCTAAATTGTTCGGGTACGAAACGAAATCGGATAATGAACCATTTGAATTCAGTAAATAATATTGTTTGTTCTCAACCCCCGACCAATAATGACGGGTTCTCAAACTGAGACTTGTTTTGTTATTAATCACATACGATGTGTACAATGTATTTACAAAAGTTGTAACATTACGCTTCGCAAAAACCACAGAATCCTGCGTTTGATTTAATGAAGCAAAACCTCTTTCGTTATTTGATTTTGAATATTCAGTTGAAAAATTAAGTCCAAGATGCTGACCAATACGCCATTGAGCTTGAGCAACCAGAGAGTTTTCAACTCGTTGTGTTGTTGGCTGATATTCGTATTCATAGCCAAATCCCAAGCTTAAAGGTTTTCTGCTATCGCTTGTTAAAGATATTTCAAAGTTATAGAAATAAGGATTGTAATAATATTTACCCTGAACCCGTGGTTCGTAATAATCGTATTGATTGGAGTTGAATCGTCCCTCTAAACTTATGTTGTAATTGTTTGTAAACTTTCCATTCAATTCACCTCCTATTTCATTGTCGAACAGTGTATTGGGTTTGTACATACGGTTATAGTTCCACCACAAATCACCATTTATTTCTCTGAAAATCCAAAATGGTTTCACAATTTGTGAATAAATCCAGGCTTCAGTCTTGACCTGATTATTTCGTTGTAAATAACCAAGGTCGTTTGGATTATACTTGTCGGAATAGACATTTTGGGAAATTCCAAAGAAGTATTTACCTTTCATTTTTTCCAAACCTATCGAAGCATAATATCCGTTTTCGTTTATACTGTCACCACGGGTACTGACGGCACCTTTTCCTCTTATCGAAAACGTTTTCGATTTTTCGTACAATTGAAATTCGGTGGCTGTTACATTGGCCTGGAAAGGATTATCGTACATCGATACATTGGTGTTAATCAAGCTTATGTACGAATTATTTGGCAATGATTTATCAACAACTGCTACATTATAATTAGTAAAAGGTTCTGTTTCAATTTTTCTTTTTTGGCCTGTGCTAAGGTTTTCAAAACTGGCATGCTGGCTATTGGTGATGGCGTTTAAAATACCAATTCCCAAACCGTTTTGAGTTCGTCCGCTAATTTTAGTTGCGTT
>JAKLIM010000432.1 GCA_022709605.1 Bacteroidota bacterium
GGTATAACATCAGAAATTTTAAAAATATTGATGTTTGAAAATATGGAAAGTTTTCAGGGCGGTTCAATTTTCCTGCAATTAGAACCTGCTAAAAAGTTATTTGTAGACAAAATCTTTAATCCTTACACTATCCTATATCATACATTTTATAGTTTGAAGATAGTTTACGAAATAAATCCTAATAGTTTTATACCTCCTCCAACTGTTAAGTCTGCTTTTCTTAAAATTGAACGAAAACCTTTACATATTGATTTTAATCAGAAAGTCAAATATTTAAAATTTCTATCTTTTCTGTTACAAAAACCTAATTTACCTGTCAGAACGGCTTTAAAATTAATATTCAGAAAAAGTCAGGTTAATGAAATTTCCGAAAAACTTGGAATTAATTTGAACTTAAAAATCGTGAATCTATCTCCAAGTCAATGGGAAGATTGTTTTATTGAAATGCTGAAAGTTGTCCCTGAAAAGTTCCACCCTTCATAAATCAATTCTATCTTGTCAAGGTAGTATTTTCTGCGAGGGGGTGTCTTTAAGCTGACGCACAACAACCAATATATCCGCCATACAAATTGTGTATGCGCCACACTGTGGCGTATATATCCGCCTTATTTATTATTAGTGAGCTATTTATTGTATTGATTATTAGCAAGATAAAATAATGCTCGTTTTTAGTAGTTGTTCGCATACATAATTCATAAACTACGGCATAAAAGTATTATTTTAAAAGTTAAAAAACTTGATGACAAAGTTATTTTAATTTTTGTAAATATAAAGTATTTTTTAATATTTTATGTGTCCAAGTGGAATAACAATTTGGTCTTTTTTATGGATTATCTCTGTTCCCTCGCGTCCCGATAGCTATCCCCCGATAGCTATCGGGACGTGCGGCAGCAATGCATTCATTTAAGTTCGGTATTTTTCAATACCAGTACGTGGTTTTCAAAAAATGGTTTAACTTTGCCTTTCTTTGACCGTATAATGTAAGTATTGTCGAATTGATTAATTGCACCATCGGTTTTTGATGCGGTCTATTTGTAAATCGTAAATTGTTCCCGAAACTTCGGGATTGTAGCCCCGATAGCTATCGGGATAAATTGTAAATTTGTAAATCGTAAATAAAATAATGTCACTAAATATTGAAATTGAAAGAAAATTCCTGGTTTTAAACGAAGACTTTAAAACACAGGCAACGCGTCAAATACGTATCGTACAGGGTTATATAAGCTCAGCATCCGGACAAACGGTACGGGTGCGCATAAAAGACGACAAAGGAATTTTGACCATAAAAGGGAAAAGTCAGAACTCGGGATTAAGCCGTTTTGAGTGGGAAAAAGAAATTCCGCTCCACGAAGCAGAACAATTATTGCAACTTTGCGAACAGGGAAAAATTGAAAAAATAAGATATGAAATTCCTGCCGGAAAGCATATTTTCGAAGTTGATGTGTTCTCAGGCGATAACGAAGGACTGGTAATTGCAGAAGTAGAACTTGATTTTGAAGAGGAAGCGTACCAAAAACCTGAATGGTTAGGACGTGAAGTAACCGGTGATCGTAAATATTACAATTCAAAGTTAGTTTCAAATCCATACAAATTTTGGGAAAAATAAATCAAAAATGCAGTAAATACACATTTACAATTATAATGTTTTACATCAAAATATGAATGTTTAAAATATCTTACCAAAAAAATTTTCTTGCAACATTTTAGTATCTTTGTATAAAATTCAGTAACCAAAAATGAAAAACTTCACCCTACTTTTTTTCATCTTAATTTTTAGTTCGGGAGCGTATGCTCAAAAGGAATTGTATCTGAAAAAGGAATTTATTTTCAAAAACGACACCCTACCCTACCGGATTTTATTTCCTGAAAATTACGACAAATCGAAATCGTATCCATTGGTTCTTTTTCTTCACGGCGCAGGCGAACGCGGCAATGACAATGAAAGTCAGCTGGTTCACGGTTCGTACTTATTTACAAACCCCGAAAACAGAGCTAAATTTCCGGCCATCGTTATTTTCCCGCAATGTCCCAAAAAAGGATATTGGGCACCAATTCAGGACCGCGAGAACGGATTTAGTTATGTTAATACTAAAAAACCGACTGAACCAATGCGAATGGTTATTCGTTTGATAAAAGCAATTCAGAAGAACGAAGCGGTTGACAGTAAAAGAATGTACGTGACAGGACTTTCGATGGGTGGGATGGGTACTTACGATTTAGTTTGCCGCTATCCGCGCATGTTTGCAGCAGCAGCTCCGATTTGCGGTGGAGTGAGTATTGACAGATTAAAGAAAATTAAGAAAATGCCTGTTCGGATTTATCATGGCGATGCCGATAATGTTGTATCTCCCGAACATTCGAGAAATGCATACATCGAATTGAAAGCAGTAGGTTCACAAAATGTTGAGCTATTTATTTTCCCCGGTGTGGGGCACGATAGTTGGAATTCGGCATTTAAACAAGCGGATTTTCTGAGTTGGATATTTTCAAATAAAAAATGATAAACTGAAAGAAACAAATAATAATTTATGGCAAAATTTAAAGGTGCAATAGTTGTAAATGTTGAACGTTGCAAAGGATGTGATCTTTGTGTGGTTGCTTGTCCTTCCGACGTTTTGGCCCTTTCGAACGAAGCAAATTCAAAAGGGTATAATTTTTCGCACATGGAAACTCCCGACAACTGCGTTGGATGTTCGGCCTGTGCTTATGTATGTCCTGATGCTTGTATAACAGTTTACAGAGTTAAATCTGAATAAGTTTTTATCGGACAGCACTAAAAAATGAATGTAGAATTAAAAATCAAAAAAAGATGAAACAGTACTCCGATTTGGATACCCACGTTTTTGGAAAATATAAAATTATGCAGAAACACGGCGAAAATTTTCTGGTTTTGAGTTTCTTCGGATTTGATGTCAATTCAAGCGATATTGCACCTAT
>JAKLIM010000433.1 GCA_022709605.1 Bacteroidota bacterium
TAATAAAAATTGATATATACGCGCAGTTTACGGGGTAAGCTGTGCTTTTTTCGTTAAAATTTTTTTGGTAATTTGGGTGTACAGTTAAGGTTCAAATGCTGTGTAAGTAGTTCGGCTATTGGGTTAGCCGGTTTGTAAACCAGTAAAATTTTCCTTTGCTGTAGACGCTTCAAATATATTTAATATATTTCGAATGGCAATGTGTTATTGAGCCGAAATTTTTATGTTATTAAACATAAAAATCTGGGGGGGGTGAGTGCATGGTAAAATATTATTTATCGTTGTAATAATAGATAACTAATCGTTTGAATACCTACACTAAAAAAAACAAGATATCAGGGCTACGCCCCTATATATCAACTCTGTAATTTTCGTTCTATTAAGATATCAGGGCTACGCCCCTAAATATCAACTCTGTAATTTCGTTCTGCTACTAAGATATCACAGCTACGCCCCTAAATATCTTTGATATAGGGGCGTTAGCCCTGTGATCTTGGTAGAATTTAATTCGCCGATTTATTTAAGGAGCGTAGCTCTGTCATCTTTAAGCTAATAATGATCACATCACACACTTTACGATAATTAAACATGTAGGTACCCAAACGGATACTCGTATAATAATAAAATAATGAACAAAAAACAGGCTGTTCCCTCCATTAGAACAGCCTGTTTTGATTTTGTTTAAAGTAGCTTCAATCAGAAGATTAAATCATAAATTGGTTTGCATTTTTCTTGCAACCATAATTTTTCCTCTTCATTCAACAGCGGTGATAAATTATCGTAAACTTTCTTGTGATATTGGTCAATCCAGGCTTCCTCCTCTTCAGTTATCATTATAATATCAATCAGATTCCTGTCGATAGGGAAAAGTGTGAGTGTTTCAAATTTCAGATACTCACCAAATTCAGTTTTCATGGCCGGAACCACCAAAATCAGATTCTCGGTTCGTATGCCGTATTGATTGGTACGATACAGCCCGGGTTCGTTCGACATAAACATGCCAAGCTGTAAAGTTACCGGGTTTTCATCCATGCGGATGCTTTGCGGACCTTCGTGTACATTCAGAAAATGTCCCACTCCATGACCGGTGCCATGTCCGTAATTTATTCCTAAATCCCACATGGCTTTACGGGCCAGAATATCCAATTGTGAACCACGTGTTCCGGTTGGAAAAACAGCAGTACTTAATGCAATATGACCTTTCAGCACGAGCGTAAAATCTCTTTTTTGATCTTCAGTCGGTTTTCCGAGCGAAATAGTTCGGGTAATGTCCGTAGTACCATCTAAGTATTGCCCACCCGAATCGAGCAGAAAAACACCTTCGGGTTTCAAAGCAGAAGCAGATTCTTCGGTGGCACTGTAGTGTACAATAGCACCATGAGCACCATAACCGGCTATTGTTCCAAAACTTTCGCCAATGAAATTCTCCTGTTGACTGCGGAATTCGTATAACTTTTTGTTGATTGAATACTCGGTCAATTCTCCCGCGGATACGTTTTCTTCTAACCATTTGAAAAAACGGGTCAAAGCAACGCCGTCTTTAACCATAGCACGTCGGTAACCGGCAATTTCGGTTTCGTTTTTTATGCTTTTCAGTTTGAAAACCGGCGACATACTGTTACGAATGACACAACCCGCAGGTATGGCTTCGAATAGTGACTGATTGAATTTTGCGCCATCTATCAACACCGCTTTCGAAGGTGAAATTCCGTTCAGCGAGTCATAAATATTGAGATAATCCGATACTGTAACTCCTTCATTTTCTAAATATGATTTGGTTTGGGCAGTCAGCTTTTCGGGAGCAACAAACAATGTTGCGTTGTTTTCATCTACCGTAGCGTAAGCAATCACTACAGGATTGTAATCCACATCGTTACCACGAATATTAAATAACCAGGCAATATCGTCCAAAGCCGACATAACAAAAACATTGGCACGTGCTTTTTTCATTTCGGCACGTAATAAGGTCAGTTTTTCAGAAGCCTTTCTTCCTGCGTATTTAGTTTCGAATACGAAAAAAGGATTTAAAGGCATGGCAGGTCTGTCTGTCCATACTTCTGCCAGCAAATCAATGGATATCAATTCAATACCGGCATTTTTCAAATCAGCCTTCATCGAAGCATATCCGTTCACCGAAAACATTTGAGCATTCACTCCCACCCTTTCGCCGGGTTTAAGTTCGGTCGATAACCACGTAATCATGTCGGGCGTTTCAGGCAAACCCTGTTTCATAAGGTCGATGCCGCTTCCGGCCAATTGCTCGCCGCCTTGCAGAAAATAACGCGAATCGGTCCACAGTCCGGCTCTGTTCAGTCCAACCACAGCCGTTCCGGCCGATCCGGTAAACCCTGAAATCCAGACACGCTCTTTCCAACATTCTGCAATGTATTCGCTTGCATGCGGGTCGGTTCCGGGAATAATACAGGCCGAAACACCTGCTTTTTTCATTGCTACACGTAAAGTAGCTATTCTTTCATGTATTTGTTTCATATTAATAATTTTATCACAAAGATATTAATTTGATTCAAAAAAAAATAATTAATTTTGAAGTTCTCAAGAAACATGAATTAAGAAGCAAAAAAATTAAAGAAACTTATAATATTTCACATTAATGTCCTGCAAACAATTAAGTATTTAGATTCTTCGCTCCTACCTGCCGCAGGCAGGAGCGCGTCCGTAGTGAAACGGAGGGCAAGCGAGAAATCTCACTTTTTATTTGTGTGGGTACAGTAAAAACTGAAATGAAGAAACTTTATCTTGCTATTCTGATAATGGTTAATTATTTTTGCAGAAAAAACACTTAAACGACTGAATTAATGACAATCAAATTATATTATGTTTATATTCTTTCTACATTAACAAATACTGTTTTATACATTGGCGTAACAAACGATATCGTCAGAAGAGTATATGAACACAAAACCG
>JAKLIM010000434.1 GCA_022709605.1 Bacteroidota bacterium
AACGCCACCACCCAAGTTTGACCTTTTGATTTTAAAATCATAGCCTAATACTTTAATCCACATCCAGCCGTCAGTATCTCCAGTGAATTCATCTAAGGCTAATAAATCAAAAGGAGCAGGAACACCAGTTCCAGCGGTAATCACTTCGCCAAATACATTGAAAGCTCGCATTCGGAGTGTTCCTTCCGGAATGTCGGGTTCGGTGGTTACTTCATCATCTTCAGCACCTACAGCAATGTCGATGTCATTTGTAATGGTGAAATAGGCTGTGTGGGTTCGGTACATTCCTTCCGCTGCAAATGGCAATGTTCGGGTGATTGGTGCAACTTGTGCATAGTCAACGCCGTCAATCTTCCAGGCAAAGCCTTCAAAGGTTACTTCGTCATCTACTATGGTGATGGTTCCAAGGGTGGTGATGCCGTTAAGGGATGCTCCTTCGATGAGTGTTTGAATCATCTCTAGAATTAATTGAGCTTGATTTGCCGCATCAATAGCTGCTTGAGCTGCATTGACATCAACGTGAATTTCAACGACAGGAACCGGCGTTGGTGCAATTATTTCTATGTTTATTAATTCGCTCATGATGTTACGGTACGATCGATTTTAATTTTTCCTTCTACAAAGTAGGTGTTAGTTCCGGCTGCAGTAGACAGCATCAGGTCATAGTAATATTCCTGATTGCAAAGCAATGCTGTTTGTGCCGGTAAGAATTGAACAGATAAAATATTATCATCATCACCGGTCACGGTTAAACCAGCTCCTAAACTCAAGGTTAAAACTGCTCCAGAACCTTTTGCATTTTTCAGCTGCAGCTTGATCACTGTATAATCAGACAAAGCCATTGGCAATGCATCTGAAATAAATTTCAGGTCAATAGCGAAGTTGGCATTTTGTCTCAAGGTGAAATCGAGCTTTCCAATTTTACCTCTAGACAATAGTGTGTTTTGATTGGCTAATGCGGCTAATGGTAACGCTCTGAAGGTGGCCATTCCGGATGAAAGATTGCTTACTGCAGTAAGCGTTCCGGCTTCGGCCAATTGACGTACAAATGCTTTTTCGGCATCGGTTTCACCAATTATTTTAAGGTCGTCAATTCCTGAACTATTTGTGATTCTTTGAATTATCATAAAAATAGGTGTGATTTTTTAGTGATTATTTTTGTTGTAATCCCGGGTTCTACGTTATCGACATAACAATCGAAAATGGTTGGATTATCAACTACAATTACTTTTACTTTCTTCAAATATTCGAGTCCGGCATTTTCACGATCAAGGCGAAGCTTTTCCTGATTCTCCGGAGAAAGCTCGAGCTTTGATTTTTCCCAAGGCATCTCTTCAGATTGAATTAAAAAAGAAGTTGCAGTGAAAAGAAACTTTCCGGTCACAGCCACTTTAGAAACCGTAAGAGCTACGGTTGCCATTTTAAGCAGCTCCTGAACTCGTAGCACTTCCGGAACGATAGAGGTTGTTTTAACAAAATCAAGCGTACACTTTCCAAGCATCGGCAGTAAATACTGCTCTTCAATTTCATACATGTACGGCTTGATTGAAAGGAATGTTTTTCGATTGTTTTGGATGTCAAAAAACGTATTGAAAGTTGACGTATGTCGCACTATAAAATCGGCAAATACGGTATAGTATTTAGAGCTTGCCCAGGTTGAAAAATCAACGGTGGCTCCTTCCATTATTTCAAGTGCAGAATCAATGGCTTCGTTTGCGGTTTCTAAAAGCGATCGTTTTAGATCTGCGATATCTTTCCAGGTAGCGTTTTCGGATTGTTTGGTTTCGGTAGTTTTGATTCCGAAATTAGTGATCTGTAAATTGATAAAAGGAACGGCCAACCAAAAAGCATAATTAGCAGCTGCTTCCTCCAGTAGAAACTTTACGCGATCCATTGGCTCGTTGGAATCAGCAACAATCACATGATTACATATAAGCTGAAGCTGTTCGTAACCAATTTGACTTTCAATGAATTTCCTTTCGGCACGTTTGGTATACGGTAAAACTTTATTAAAATCGAAGTTGGCACTTACGGTTAAGTGCTTTTTAAGATCTGCTATGTTGGTTATTAAATTTGCCATGATTAATTCATTACTTCTACTTGACCGTTCGGGTTTTTATCTAAGGTTGTGAGGTTTACAGATGGGAAAACACCGTCTATTTCATCCGGCCATTTATTCCACTCTTTCCATAATTCAAAATCATCAAGCGTGATGTGACGGCGTGGTGTTAAGTTTGCTGAAAGGATGGTGTAGGCTTCGCGTTTATCAGATCCGGAACGACCTTGAACGGAACCAGGTGTACCTGCTCCAACGATAACCGGATCGACACCCATTGCGAAAAGAATTTCAGTATTGGCTGCGGAAGCATCCGGTAGGTAGGAACCGTCTTTTAGTTTGTTATCAACCGGAACGACTTCAATTCCTTTTACAAACTTTCCGTTTTCGTCAAAGATTGGAGAAACCAATGAACGACCTGAAGCTTTATTTCCAGACATATGATCGTCGATGGTTGCAGACAAATCTTCACGCATTTTCTGTCTTTTAGTTGCATCAAATTCGTCCCACTCTTCGCGGTAAAATGACTCGAAATAAAAATCAGATATGTAAACGATGTATTTAAAATGCATTTGATTTTCAAAGAGAGCCTGTTTTAATTCAGGAACTGAGTTGGCCACATCCATCCATCCTGAACGATCCACGGCATGCCAGTCTGGATTTGGATAATACGTTTCATCCACCAACGGATAAACTGAAGCGGTCATAAAACTATAAATACCTTTTTCTTTTACCCATGTTTTTAGTTCTTCGACGGTCATATCTGGATCAGCAAAGTAAAATCCGGAATTGTATTTTTCGTCGTAGTTGGACCAGTCTGTGTTTAGGATTACATATTCAATAACACCGTCTTTATTTTGTTGT
>JAKLIM010000435.1 GCA_022709605.1 Bacteroidota bacterium
TTTGGCACTTAAAAAAACATCTTTATTAAATGAGTCATAAGCGTATCCATTCAGCGGATTAATCCAGTTTTCGAGTGTAAAAACATTGGCCGAATGACTAACTCCGACAGGCATCTCGCGCATGGGCTGATCTACGTTGGCTAATCGTGCTTTTTCTTCCTGAACCCTTTCTTTACCGATAATTCCGGGAAGATAAGGGACCAGACGATCAGGAGTTAAAGCACGGCGCGGAATTTCTTCGCCGGTAAAAACGGCTATATCAACTACAGGTTTACCATATTGAAGCATAGCCTGACATCGGGCAATGTAATCTACAAAAGCTTTTCCGGGCTTCCACCAGGTTTGATTTCGTTGAAATAACAATCCCATTCCCGATAATGTTGTGCCGGGCGATTGATCCATTTTTGGATTTTGTACAAATACATGAAAAAATAATTTGTTAATTCCCAAAGCAAATTGGCGATCTAACAAGGGTTTTAACATAGCGGGATGTTCGTCCCAATTGGTGCGCAATTGCGTAAAACCTTCTGCCTGAACGATATTTTTCCCGTAAATATGTGCTCCACTTATGGCATCGAGCATATCCATGGGTTTGTCATGCGTAGGACTTCGAAACCAGAATTCGCCCATCGGTCGATCCACCATTTTGAAATGTTCCATCCCATCGTTTACGAAGGTTGGCGCAACACTTTCGGCCATTAATTCGCAACCGTATTTGTGTGCATTGTCGCGCATCACTTTGAAAAACACATCGGTCACCAAGTCGGAAATGGTTAGACGAACATCGAACAAAACCTGCTCCGATTTTTGAGCACTTTCGATTGGAAAACCCGCCAGTAAAGGTAAGTAAGGCATCAAGTCGTAACCTCTGCGTTTTGCAAACTCACTGCTAAAATTTTCGCTCCAGTTTTGACTGCCGCATTCCCAACTATCGATCAGGATTTCCTTCATCACTTTTTTGGCGAGTTCAGGGTCAGTTTTGTTTATAATCGCACCAATCCAATTATCGAACTGTTTTTGTACTGCTTTTTCCGAAAATTTATCGCATTCCAATCCTTTGCCCGGTCCGCCGGTAGCATTGGTATGTCCTGTGGTAGTGTGACCCATGCGCACAATGCGCCAGTAGCCTTTGGGTAATTTGCAATTCAGCTTTCCATTCACAAAATTTGCTTTCAGACGGATTATTTTTTTGACAGGTGTAAAGTCATTGGAAGAATAATCCGTTTCAGTCATTTCAGGTGCAATACGCCAGATAATACCCGATTTACCTTCCCAGTTATCAATTCGGGCTGTTTCGCTCAATTCAATATTTTTTATTTTCAGTGTCGGTTTCCATTTGGCAGCATCGAGGTCTTCGCTGCCGGGTTCTGTTCCTTCGGGTGTCCAAAAAAGGCGGAAATACTTTGCAGTTGTGGGCGTTACAGCAAAGGTTGTGGTAAATCCGGTGTTTTGCCAACCCTGACGTGGCGGAATGAGTTGTTTTATTTCGTAAAAATTTTCGCCATCATTGCTTGCCAATATTTTTAATCGTTGCGATTGAATATTCGTGCCCGAAGGAGTGATAACTATCGTTTTTAGTGTAAATGGTTTGGAATAATGGAATTGAATATTACAGGGAGTTTCGAACCTCACCCCTAACCCCTCTCCTTCTGGAGAGTGGGAAAGTGTACTCTCACCAGCTTCGGAGATCAGTTTTATTGAATAATCGTTTTTTTCTTCTTGAGTTTTTACATATAAAGCATAAATTTCTATGTCCTCGTAATAATTTTCAATTGTTTCGGGCTGGCGCAATGTAAGATTTTTAATTTTGCCCCCTTTAATAATTGTATCTGTGAACACCACTTTTTGCATGGACTCTGCGGGAGAAATCCAGGGACCACCCGCTAATGCAAATCCATCGCTGATGTGCATGCTGAATTTTAATCCCAGACTATCGCAAATGTGCATGGTGTAACGCAACATTTCGAACCACCCGGGCGAAAGTTGAGCAATAGGTTTATCGAAATACTCATTTTTAGGGTCGCGTATGGTAAATAACGAAGGTCCTTCGAGTCCGATTTCCTTCATAGCAATCAGGTCGGCTTTTACACCTTCTTTTGATACTGCGCCATGTACCCAATGCCAAAATGTGCGGGGACGGGCTTCCGAAGGCGGATTCTTGAAGTTTTCGACAAGAGAGCGCTGCGCTCTCACAAAGCCAAAAAAGCAAGTTAAAAATATAAGAAGCTGTAGTTTTTTCATTTTATCAACACAAAACAACAAAAACTCAAAGATATACAAAATAATTTGTTTCTTTGAGTCTTTGTATTTGGAATGTTAGTTGAAACCAAGAACAATCCGTCCTTTATAAACGCCATCCACCCATTTGGGTTGAGCCGATGGGCCATTTAAGTCTGTAGAATTTACTTTGTTACGTACCGCAGGAATAACATTTAGAATGGAAATGCCACTTTTAGGCAATGTGTAAAGCAATTTATCACGACCATCGCGTGGCTCGTAAATTCCTACATAACTATTTGGAGTTTCATTGGTTATATTGATTTCGCCTTCTGATGTTTTCAGATTCATCCAGTTTACATTCGCAAAATAGCCTTTAAATTCAGGATAAGTAAACGATTCACCCGGAATAGGATCGTTGTAGTCGTTTGCCCAAATATCGTAAACTGTTCCATGCAAACGATTTTGCCAAACGCGGTACGGTCCGTCGCCCAACCATCGCTTGCTCTGTACTTTTTCTTCGGGGTAATCAAATTTTACGCCCATTAAATCTACCACTGCGCTGAAATTGTAACTATAATCCAGCGTTAGCGTTCCATCCGGAGCGATTGTCCATTGCGTTTTATCCAAATTCCCGAGTTTGTAACTGGCTGTAATTATCAGGTTTTTTCTATCTTCTTTTGTTTCAAAACCTGTAAAA